>VGTA01000677.1 GCA_016874875.1 Deltaproteobacteria bacterium
GGCGGGAGCGGGGGCGGGGGCGGGGGCGCGGATGAGGTGATCGGTGAAGCGGACGTGCGGGATGTCGCTCGTGCCGCCCTGGGGCATGTGGCAGCCAGCGCAGCCCCCCGCGCCCCTGGCGGCCCCTGGCGCGTGAGCCTCGCCGGGGAGGCGGTCCCCCGCGTGGCAGGTGAGACAGGCGCCCTCGCGTGCCCACCCCTGCGCCGCCGCGCGCGCCCCGGTGGGGTGAGGGCTGTGGCAGGTGGCGCAGGTGAGGGGCTGAGGGCCGCGCGCGCAGGCGCTGAGCGCGAGGCGCTCCCCGTGGCTGGCGATGCCGAACGCCGCGCCCGCCCCCGCGCCCGCCCCCTCATCGAGGGCGTAGACGACGTGGTGCGCTGAGAGCGGCTCGCGCGGGTCATAGCGATCCCAGCGGCGCCCGGGCATCAAGACCCGCGCTTCGCCCGTGAGGTGGCACTGCAGGCAGACCTCATCGGCGCGGGCGGGGGCGACGCGGGCGGGGTTGAAGATGGCGGGGTCGCCCTCGCCGGTGAGGTGCGCGCGGGCGTGCTCCTCGCCGGGGCCGTGGCAGCGCCCGCACGAGATGCCCTCCTGGAGCGGCGCCGCGTAGGCGGCGAGGGCGCCGTCCGCGGCGGGCGTGAGGTCGTTGTGGCAGAAGAGGCAGTCGGCCTTCACCGGGCGCTCAAAGCGCATGTGGTCCGCCCCCTCGTAGCCGGGGCTCATGTCCCAGAGGCCGCGCCGCGCGTACCAGGTGAGGGGCAGCTCGACGAGCTCGCCCTCCACCTCCCCGAGGTAGCTGCGCGCGTGGTTGCCAGAGCCGATCACGTAGCGCGCCTCCACCGCCCGCGCGTACTCCCCAAGGCGCTCCGCCTGCCACCAGCGCCCCTCGGCGTCGATCCACGCCTCATAGGTGACGCCCGTGGCGGGGTGCGTGACGCGCGCGCGCCCGTCCTCCCCAAAGCGCTCCACCACCCGCGCCCCCCGCGCCGCCGCCAGGGCCCGCCCCATGCCCGTCTCGGCGAACGCGCGCGTCTCCTCGGGGTGGCAGTCAGCGCACGCCCCCTCGGGGGGGGGCGGCGGCGGGGCGGCGGGGAGAGGGCGCGCGAGGAGCGCGAGCAGGACTCCCGTCAGGAGCCACAGCGGGAGCCCCAGCGGGAACCCCAGCGGGAGCCCCAGCGGGGGCCCCAGCGGAAGCCGCTGCGAGTCCCACAGCCGTGGCCCACGCGAGCGCCCTCGGTGACGCCAGAGGCGTAGCGGAGGGAGGGCGCAGGCGTCTCCCTTGCGGGCATCGCCCGCGCGGCTTAGTCTCAAGGGGTGAGCGCTCATCTAGACCTCCTCGTTGACCGCCAGGCGCGCGGCGCGCCCTCCGCGCCGCGCGGGACCTCAGCGCCGCGCGCCACACAGCGCGCTGAGCTGATAGCATGAACTTATAGCATGAGCTTATAGCACAACCGCCTCACAGCCCACCGCGGTCTCGCCCCCTCAGCGCCCCCTCAGCGCCCCCTCACCACCACTTCATCGCCACCCGTCCCCCTCGCCGCGCCCATAGCGCGCCCCGCCCGCCTCCCATCCCCTCCACAGGAGTCTGCCATGCGCACCCGTCACCCCCTCCGCGGGGGGCGCGCCCTCAGCGCCCTCAGCGCCCTCAGCGCCCTCAGCGCCCTCAGCGCCCTCAGCGCCCTCAGCGCCTTCAGCCCTCTCAGCCCCCTCAGCCCGCTCCTCCCGACCGCCGAGGCGCGCCGCCCCGCCCCCGCCGCGTCTCCCCCGATCTCGCAGGCGCTGAGGGGCCTCAAGTGGGGGACGGGGCACAAGGAGATTCTCAAGACGCTCTCGGCGGGCATCAAGGAGCGCTACATAGAGCTGGTGAAGGCGGCGCGCGATGACCTCGCCGTTGACCGCCTGCGCCAGCAGGAGCGCGCGGACATCAAGGCGCTCGAGAACAGCTATGTGACCTTCACGGGGCAGCGGACCGGCTATGAGGTGTCGCTGGTGAAGGACGACTTCGCCCACAACAACAGCGAGACGATGCTCCGCTCGGATGAGGGCCCGCGTCAGCGCTACTACTTCTTTCGCTATGACAAGCTCTGGAAGATGATGGTGGTCTACCCCTCCACGGACGCGGAGGGCTTTAAGCAACTGACGGACAAGGTGGAGGAGCGCTACGGGCGCCCGCACAAGACGAACTGGGAGACGCCGTACGGCGGGGCGCGCCGCATGGTGCAGGCGATTTGGCAGGATGAGGAGACGCAGCTAGTGGTGGAGGATAAGAGCGCGTTTTACTCGCGGTACGTGATGCGCTTCGTGTCGTTGGCGGCGGGCAAGGAGATCGAGGAGATCCACGCCCAGCGGCGCGATTCGGCGGATTCGTCTCAGCGCTCCCGCGCCGGGCGGGGGCTGGGGGTGGACATCTTCGCGAAAGAGGCGGAGAACGATGCGGTGGTGGATCAGATCACGGGCACGAAGCATGAGGTGAATCTAGACCGCCTGAAGGACATCTCGGCGGACGGAGAGTAGCGGGCGCCGGCGCGGGGTTGCTTCACGTGAAGCAAACGCCCTCGCCCTCGCCCTCGCCCTCACCCTCGCCCTCGCCCTCGCCCTCGCCCTCTGCCCTCCTGGCGCGTGGCGCGTAGCGCGTGGCGCGTGGCGCGTGGCGCGGCGCGGCGCTGACGGGTTTGCTTCACGTGAAGCAAACTCCTCAGTTCCCCTCTCCCCCGCTCTCCAGCCGCGCGGCGCTAGATTGCTTCACGTGAAGCAAACTCCCCCTCCCCGCCCGCCCCCGCCGCC
>VGTA01000678.1 GCA_016874875.1 Deltaproteobacteria bacterium
ATCTTTTTTACAGCGCGCCCCCCCCCCGCCGCCCAGGCTAGAGCGCCTAGCCCCCCTCTCCCCCGAGGCCCCCCCATGCCCACCCCGCACATCCTCATCGTCGAAGACGACGCCCCCCTCGCCCAGCTCATGGCGCAGGCCCTCACCAAGGAGGGCTACGCCGTCAGCGTGGAGCCGCGCGGCGACCGCGCCGTGGCGCTCATCGAGGCGCTGCGCCCGCAGCTCGTGCTCCTCGACCTCATGCTCCCCGGCCTCGACGGCGTGGAGGTCTGCAAGCGCGCGCGCCGCTCCTACGGCGGGCGAATCCTGATGATCACCGCCAAGGAGTCCGACGCCGACCACATCCTCGGCCTCGAGGTGGGCGCCGACGACTACCTCGTCAAGCCCGTCCCGCCGCGCCTGCTCATGGCGCGCGTCAAGGCGCACATCCGGCGCGCGCAGCAGAGCGAAGGACTCAAGATCGAGGTGGGCGCCCTCTCCATCGACCCCTCCACGCGCACCGTCACCGTCGGCGGCGCCCCGCTCGCGCTCACCACCAGCGAGCTCGACCTGCTGCTCTACCTCGCCAGCCACCCCGGGCAGGTGCTCACGCGCCAGGACATCTACCTCGCCCTGCGCGGCATCGACCACGACGGCGTGGACCGCTCCATCGACCTCCGCATCTCTAAGCTCCGCGCCCACCTGCGCGCGGCGGGCCTCACGAGCGACATCATCAAGACGGTGCACGGCAAGGGCTACCTGTTCGCCCTCAACCCCGACGGACTCCTCGACGGGCGGGGCGCGGAGGGCGCGGAGGGCGCGGAGGGCGCTGAGGGCGCGGAGGGCGGCGAGTGAAGCGCCTCTTCTTCAAGCTCTACGTCCGCATCATCCTCGCCGTCCTCATCTCCGCCGTCACCTCCGCCCTCCTGATGTGGATGAGCTGGCAGCCCGACGCCAACCCCAAGCTCGCCCGCTTCCTCGAGCCCGCCCTCCTGCAGGCCGCCGCCGAGATTCGGGAGGCGGACGAGCGCGCCGCCAACGCCCAGCCCGTGGTGCCCGCCGAGTGGATTGAGCGAATCGGCGTGCAGGGCCTGCACGCGCCCACCCACGCGCGCCTAGAGGCCCTCGCGCGCCTCAGCCAAGAGACGAGCTGGCCCCTCGCTGCGCTCCCCGAGGAGCTCCTTGAGCTCACGCGCGAGGAGCGCGAGGCGCTGCGGCACCACAACATCCTCTACCGCCAGCCCGGCCCCGCGCAGCTCTACGCCGCTTACGTGCGCCTCAACAACCACGAGCTCCTCGAGGCCACCCTCATCGGCTCCAACGCCTCGCTCTACAAGCTCATCTCGGGCTTGTTCTTCCTCACGAGCCGCGGCGCGCAGACGGCGCCCGCCCTCTCGGCGCCCCTCGAGGGGATTCAGACGATGCTCGCCCCCGGCGAGGAGGTCACCTCGCGCCTGCTGTCGAGCGCCGGGCTCAGCGTCCTCGAGGCCGCGCGCCTCCTCTACGGGCCGCGCCCGCAGACGCGCCTCACGGGGCTCTCCCACGAGGTCCACGGCCTCTCGTTTGACGAGCGCGGCCAGCCGCACCTCATCACCCTGCGGCTCAACCTGTGGGCGCCGCTGTTCCCGCCCCTCGTGTGGGCGCCCATCGTGCTGCTCTTGGTGTGGCTCGCCCTCTGGCTGACGCTGCGCCCCCTGCGCCGCAAGATGACCCACCTCGCCGCCGTCACCGAGCGCTTTGGCGCCGGGGACCTCAGCGCGCGCGTGGGGCTCACGGGGGAGGGGCCCATCGAGAATCTCTCGCGGCGCTTTGACCGCTCGGCGGAGCGCATCCAGGCCCTGATCAGCTCCCACGAGGCGCTGCTGCAGGCGGTGGCCCACGAGCTCCGCACCCCCGTGGCGCGCCTCTACTTCTACAACGACCTGCTCGTGGACGAGGCGGACGCGGCGGGGCGCGCGCGCGTGGGCGGCGAGGTGGAGGGCACCCTGCGCGAGCTCAGCGACCTCACGACGGAGCTGCTCGAGTTCTCGCGCCTCAACGCCCAGCCCCACCTCAGCCGCGAGCCCTGCGACCTGCGCGCCCTCCTCTCGCAGGCGCTCAAGCTCGCCCACCCGCGCCGCGCCGACGTGGGCGTCTCGCTCGCCGACGGCGGGCGCGTGGAGGCGCTCGGCGACCCGCGCCTCTTGTGCCGCGCCGCCCTCAACCTCATCAAGAACGCCGACTCGCACGCCCGCGGCGCCGTCCGCCTCTCGTGCGGCGAGGGCCCCCCCCCCGGCGCCCCGCCGCCCTCGGCGCTCTCGCAGGGGCGCGCGCAGGCGCGATGGGTGTGGCTCGCCGTGGACGACGACGGCGAGGGCGTGCCCGAGGGGGAGCGCGCGCGCGTCTTTGACCCCTTCGTGCGCCTCGAGGAGTCCCGCAGCCGCGCGCTCGGCGGGGTGGGGCTGGGGCTGTCGATCGTGCAGGGGGTGGCGCGCGCCCACAGCGGCGCGGCGTGGGTGGAGGTGAGCCCCCTCGGCGGCGCCCGCTTCACCCTCGCGTTCCCCTCAGCGCCTCCCTCAGCGTCTCCCTCAGCGTCTCCCTCCGCGTCTCCCTCCGCGTCTCCCTCTGCGCCCCCCGCGCGCGCCTCGCTTGCCACGCCCCCCCAAACACGCTAAGACGAGGGGCGCGTCGCCCCCCTCACCCCTCGCCCCCCCGGAGCGCCCTATGTCGAGCACCTTTGACCTCATCGTGATCGGGAGCGGCCCTGGCGGCTACGTGGCCGCCGTCCGCGCTAGCCAGCTCGGCATGAAAGTGGCG
>VGTA01000679.1 GCA_016874875.1 Deltaproteobacteria bacterium
CGCCTCCCCGCCCCCCCGCGCCGACGGCGCCCCCGCCCCCGCCCCCGCCCCCGCCCCCGCCCCTCACGAATTGGCCCCACAGGAGCGCCCATGAAGGTGATCTTGGTCCACCCGCTCATCCCCCAGAACACAGGCAGCATCGGGCGGCTCTGCGCCGCCATGGACGTGCCGCTGGTGCTCGTGGAGCCGCTCGGCTTCCAGATCGACGACCGCGCGCTCAAGCGGGCGGGGCTCGACTACTGGCCGTGGCTGAGCTACGAGGTGGCGCGCTCCTGGGAGGAGGCGTTCGAGGGGGTGGAGCGCCCGTGGTTCTTCACCGTCTTCAGCCCCCGCCCCTACTCAGACGCCACCTTCGCCGAGGGGGACGCGCTCGTCTTTGGCTCAGAGACCGAGGGGCTGCCCGAGGGGCTGCTCGCCCGCTACCCCGAGGAGCGGCGGCTCTGCATCCCCATGACCAACCCCCACGTCCGGAGCCTCAACCTCGCGCAGTGCGCCGCCGTGGGGCTCTGCGAGGCGCGGCGCCAGGTGGGGTGGCCGCCGCACCGCCCCGAGGCGCCGCGGCGGCTGAGCCGCTGAGGGGGCTCAGTTAAAGCTGAGCGACTCGATCTGATAGAAGTACTGGATGCTGACATCGCTCTCGAGGGCGATCACGAAGGAGTCCCCGGAGATCGTGAACAACTCGGTGTCCACCCTGGTGCCGCTGCGCTCATACAGGACGTTGAGGTTGCGGTCCATGATGAAGAGGGTGTCGCAGCACCCCTCGGTGCGGTAGCTCAGGCCCAGCTGGATGGCCACGGTGCCCGCGGGCGCGGAGATGTAGCGGAACGAGTTGTAGCCGGGGGCGGGGAGCTCGTTGGCCACGCTGTTCACGCGGTAGGGGAGCGTGAGGGTGTTGGCGGCGAGGGGCGCGGGGAACGGCACGGTGAACGCGACGCTCTCGCTGGAGCCGTCGATCGCCACGACGGCGAGGCGCAGCGCCTCGAGGGTGCTGCCGAGGGCGATCGCGTGGTAGCGCTTGCCCGCCTCGAGGGCGAGGACGGCGGTGAACTCAGCGTCGGGGGTCATGTCGTTGTCGATGTCCACGCCCACCTGGAGGTCCATGGGGTCCACCGAGACGCTGGCCGACGAGGTGCCCGGGTCGAGGTCCGCCGCCACGACGGAGCTCGTGAGGAGATTCCAGACGTCCACCTGCGGGGCGGCGCTGGCGAGGTGGGTGACGCGCACCGAGGCCTTGCCCTCCTCGGGCGCCTCGAGCTTCACCACCTGCGCGCCGACGGTGTCGTCGGCGTTCTTGAACGCCACCACGTTGTAGACGCCGTCGCGCTCGATCTGCACGTTCTCGAGGGTGTAGAGCACCTCATCGGTGTTGTAGTCGATGATCTCCACGCTCGCCACGCCCGTCTTGGCGGTGCGCTCCGTGGTGCTCACGGCGTCATTGCCCACGAACGAGCCGAGCGTGAACTCCACGGGGTCCGCGCCGGCCTCGCGCACCACGCGCGCCTTGGCGTCGACGCGGGCGCCGGTGAAGTTGACCACGCGGAACGTGCCCGCCGACTCGCGGATGCTGTTCAGGGTAAAGGTCTCCGACGCCACGGTGCAGCCGTCGGTGGCGATCACCGAGTAGATGGCGTTGGCGTCGGTGATGGCGGAGCTGATGGCGCCGGTGTTGATGGAGAAGGAGCTGTCGCCGTTGTCGGCGAAGCTCACGGGGAGGCCCGCGCCCACCACCGAGAGGGCCACCGTGGCGCCCGCGGCGGCGTTGGTCACCACCTGGACGGTGGCGCTGTCGGTCTCGTAGAGGAACTCGCCGAGGCCGGTGAGCTCGGTGATGTCGAGGGGCGTGGCGTTGGCGCAGAGGCCGTCGGCGCCGTTCGTGCCGTTGGCGCCCGTGGCGCCCGTCTCGCCCTGCGGGCCGACGGCGCCCGTCTCGCCATCCGGGCCGACGGCGCCCGTCTCGCCCTGCGGGCCAACGGCGCCGCTGGCGCCAGGCGCGCCGTCCTTGCCGTTCTCGCCGTTGGCGCCGTCAGCGCCCGTGGCGCCGTCCTCGCCGTCAGCGCCGGCGCAGGCGAAAGAGAACGCCAGGGCGGCGCAGAGAAGTGACTGGAGCAGAGTCTTGCTCAGCATGGGGGGACTCCTGAGTGGGGGAGTGGGGGAGGGGGGAAATAGCATGAGACGCGCGCGCGACGCGGCGCGCCCACAGCGTGGCGCTCGATGTCGATCGGCGACACATCAGCACGGGGTCTTAACATTTGGGGCAATTCACCGCAAGCGGAAGTGCAGATTCCTGAGCGCCCCTCGCAGGGCAGCGCGGCGAGCGGGCCACCTCAGCCTCCCGCGGCGTCCGCCCCGCCCGACGCGAGGCGCGTCCGCTTGTCATAGTCACCGAGCAGGTGACCGCGAGCAGGACCAGCTCCTCGTGGGGGGATGTGTTGCGCGTCTGATGAAAGATCCAGCGCGGCACGAACGCCACGCTACCCGCCCGGAGGGGCGACCACTGCTCCCCCACCCGCACCTCGCCCTCCCCCCGCAGCACCACAAAGAGCGACTCATGGGCGTGCCGGTGCAGCTCGTTGTTCTTGCCTGGGGCGATGTGGAGCACACGCGGGTCCATGGTCTGCAGATGCGGAAAGGAGAGGCGCTCAACCTTAAAATCGATGTTGAGGCGCTCATTGCGATTCACGTACATCGCGACGCCCTCAGCCGTCGCGTCTGCGGTCCACGCCCCTGGGGGCGCATCGGCGCCCAGCGGCGCGCGGGCCTCGGTGATCGAGATGA
>VGTA01000680.1 GCA_016874875.1 Deltaproteobacteria bacterium
CCCTGCACGCCCCCGCCCTGCACGCCCCCGCCGCTCCCCAGACCGCCCTCACGCGCGCGTCCGTCGAGGAGCGCGCGCGCGCCGCCGCCGGGCGCCTCGCCGCCACCTCTGCGCGCGCGCGCCTCACCTGGCGCCCCGGCGCCCTCTCGCCGTCGCTCGCCCTGCACACGCTCGCCCCCACCGAGGGCGACGCCCCCCTCGCCCGCGCCGCTGATTTCGCCGCCCGCTACGCCGACCTCTGGGCGGGCGTGCGCGTGGCGCCCACGGAGGTGGAGCGCCGCGGCGGGCGCGTGGTGGTGCGCCTCGAGGGGCGGGTGGGGGACCTGCCCGTCCTCAACCAAGACGCGCGCCTCAGCCTCAGCGACGACGGCTTCGTGACGCGCCTGTCGAGCGGCCTCGAGGGGGTGGCGGAGGTGCGCCGCGCCACGCTCGACGAGGCGGCGTGCGCGCGCCTCGCCCTCGCCCACCTCGGCCTCGGCGCCGGCGCCCCCCACCGCGCCCGCCGGGGCGTGGTGGCGCACGCGGGGGTGGCCACGGAGGTGGTGGAGGTGGAGGCGACCGCCGCCCCCCTCGCGCAGCGCCTGGTGGCGCGGGTGGACGCGCACGCGGGTGTGGTCTTGATGTCGCGCGACGCGGCGAGGAGGTGAGCAGATGAGCGCTCAGCAGCACTTGAGCTTGAGCAGGCCGCGCGGCGCCCTGCCCCGCCTCCTCCTCCTCTCCGCCCTCTCCCTCGTCGCCGCCTGCGACGACGCCCCCGCGCCCGCCGCCGAGGGGGGCGCGGCGGGGGCGGGGGTGAGCGCGGGGGCGGGGGCGGGGGAGGCGGGGGCGGGGGCGGCGGGGGCGGCGGCGGGGGCGGGGGCGGGGGTGGAGGCGGGAGCGGGCGCGGGCGCGGGCGCTGAGGGCGGCGCGCCTCCGCCCCCACCCCACCTCGACGCCCCGCGCGCCCGCCTCTACACACGTGACCCCGTGACCGACGAGGGGCGCCTTGAGGAGGTCACGCTCGCCAAGACCCTCTACCCCGACGGGCGCCTCGTCTCGGAGGCGGTGGAGGTGATGAACTGCCTCAATGAGCCCGGGGGGGTGAGCGGGCAGGTGGACATCGGGCTGCCCACGCCGATTCAGGTGAGTCTGTGCCGCGAGACGCCCACCGTGACGCCCGACCCCGACGGCCACTACCTGAGCTACGCGCCCCCCGCTGACGAGACCGACCCCAATGACCCCTTCGCCGAGGTGATGATGTATCACCACGTGAACGGCGTCTACGCCTACTACAGAGACCAGCTCGGCTTCGTGCGCTACGACGCGCCGCTGCCCGCCCTCGTCAACGTGCAGATCACCACGACTCCCCGCCTCCCCTTCCCGGGCTTTATGCCCAACGAGGACGGCTTTGTCCCGATCGACAACGCCGCCTTCTTTCCCAAGGAGAGCTGGGAGGTGTTCGCGCAACAGTTCGGACTCCCCCCCCGCGACAAGGACATGATCGTGTTCTTTCAGGGCAAGGTGGATTTCGCCTGTGACGCCTCCGTCATCTACCACGAGTACACGCACGCGGTGATCGGCACGGGGCGCCTGCAGAGCGTGATCCTCGACCGCTATGGCTCCAACTCGTCGCCCGCGAGCATGAACGAGGGGCTCGCGGACTATTTCGCCGCTAGCCCCCTCGACCAGCCCGTGGTGGGCCCCTACGGGATCGGCTCCATCGACCCGAGCGGCGGGCGTGACCTGCGGGTGGCGTACCGCTGCCCCGAGGACACGTCGTGGGAGGTGCACGTGCACGGCCGCGTGATCGGCTCGGCGGGGTGGGCGCTGCGGGCGCGGGTGGGGGCGGCGGTGGCGGACCGGGTCATCTTTAAGGCGCTCGACCTCTTTAACCTCAACACCACCCACGAGGACGCGGCGGAGCTCATCGTGTCGATGGCGGAGGAGGAGGGCGAGGAGGCGGCCGCGGCGGCGCGTGAGGTGCTCGCCGAGCACGGGATGCTGCGCTGCGACCGCTCGTCGGAGTGGACGGACTTCAACGTGACCACGCACCGCGACGGCATGCCCCGGGCGGTCCCTGGGGCGCAGAGCGTGGGGATTCCCATGCTCGGCGCCCTCGGCGTGCCCGCCTACAGCCAGCACTTCATTCCGCGCCCAGAGGGGGCGGCGGGGGTGAGGCTGAGCTGGTCGATTCGCGCAGGGCAGGGCGGCGGGTTTGGCGGCGGCGCGGCGCAGCCCCTGCGCCTGGCCTGGCGCCGCGACCTGCCCGTGGAGTTCACCTACGCCTCCCCCCCCGCCCTCCTCGATGGCGAGGCCCGCCCCGCCGCGCGCGACGGTGAGCAGGAGCTGGTGTTGTCGCGCGACTGCTTTGGGGACGCGGAGCGCCTCCACACGATCTTCCTCAACCCCTCCCCGAGCGAGGTGTGGGTGACGAGGATGGGGGTGGAGCCTGTGGATTCTCTGGGGGAGGGCGCGGTCACCTGCGCCTCTGAGCCCCCAGAGGGCGGCGCGATGGGCGGCGCGATGGGCGGCGCGATGGGCGGCGCGATGGGCGGGGAGATGGGCGGGGAGATGGGCGGGGAGATGGGCGGCGCGGTGCCCTGAGCCGCCACGGCGCCCTCATCCTCACGGTGTGGGGGCGCTCTGGCAGGGGCGCGAGGGGATTGCTCATGGATCGCGGATCCATCATAAGAGGCTGTCGCCCTCAGCGCGCCCTCAGCGCGCCCTCAGCGCGCCCTCAGCGCGCCCTCAGCGCGCCCTCAGCGCGCCCTCAGCGCGCCCTCAGCGCCCCC
>VGTA01000681.1 GCA_016874875.1 Deltaproteobacteria bacterium
CCCTGGCGCCCGCGCGCGAGCGCTCCTCGCCCCTCGACCCGCTACGCGGACCCCGACGCGGACCCCGACGCGGACCCCGACGCGGAACCCTACGCGGAACCCTACGCGGAAGCTGACGCGGAACCCTACGCAGAACCCCACGCGGAACCTCAAGAGGACCCCCTCGACGGCGCCCTTGATGCGTCCTTTGAGGCCTCCTTTGACGAGTCCCTCGCCCCGCGCCCCGCCCCCGCCACTCGCTACCGCCTCGAGGAGGACGCCGAGGAGGCGCTCCGCGACCTCGACACGCGCGAGCGGGAGGTGATGCGCGAGACCCTCTCGCCGCTCCTCGACCCCTTCTCGCCTCATCACACGCGCCCTGAGGCCCCCTCGCTGTGGGCGAAGGGGGAGCGCGGCTGGGAGCGCGGCTGGGAGCGCAGCGGCGAGGGGGGCGGCGAGCCCGGCGGTGAGGGGGGCGGGGACGGCGGCGGCGAGGAGCGCGAGGCGCTGCTCGCGTGGGACGACGATGACGAGCCCGCGTGGGAGCCGCGCGAGGGACGCGGCGGGACGCACGACGACGACGAGGAGGACGCATGAGCGCCCTAGTGATGCACGGCCCCCACGCGCAGCCCCTCGCGCCCCCGCCTCTCGCCGAGGCGCTCTACCGCGTGACGCGCTTCACCCTCGCGCAGGGCGCCTATACCCACATCGAGCAGGTGGCGCTGGCGCTCACGAGCCGCCTCTACCAGGCCCTCAGCCTCACCCCCGAGCACATCTCCGCCGCCCTCATCGCCGAGGCGGAGGGGATTGCAGAGCCTCAGCGCGCCCGCGTGGGCGCCGACCTCGCCGCGCGCCTCGCGCCGTGGCTGTCGAGCCGCTTTGAGGCGGCGCAGCTCTCCGACCTCCTGCGCGGCTGCCTGTGGTCGCTGGCGGCCTCGGAGCGCCGCCTGCACGTCCTGCTGAGCGCCCTCAACCAAGAGGTGCTCGCCCCCCTCAAGGTGCGCCTCAACCCACGCAAGTGGATCGAGGCCGAGGAGCGCGTGGGCGCCGCCCTCTACGCCGCCTGCCTGATGACGCCCCCGCCCGCCGACGACCCCGCCCTCCCGCGGGAGTCCTGGCCCGCCCTCAGCGACTACGAGCTCCTCGTGAGCGCCCCCGCGGAGGGGGGCGCTTACCCCTTTTTCGCGGTGCGCGCCCAAGATCAGCTCCGCTGTTGGGTGTGGGTGGGTCGCGCGCTCGCCCTCGCCCCCGCCGCCCCGGGCGGCGCCCCCCTGTCGCACCACGTCGCCCCGCAGCTCGACCAGGGCGAGTGGGAGGGGCTGCGGTGGGTGGCGGTGCAGAGCGTGAGCGCCCTCACCCTGCGCGACCTCGCGCCCTACCTCGACACCTACTGCGCCCTCAACGTGGGCGAGCAGGCGCTCGAGGCCCTCGCCGCCCTCCACGCCGCCGGCGCCGCGCACCTCGACCTCGCGCTCTCGCGCCTCGCGGTGGACCACCGCCTGCAGGTGCGCGCCCTCCCCTACCCCCGCGCCGCGGGGGCGCAGGCGTCCTGGCTCGGGGAGGCGCCCCTGCCGCCCCTGCCCCACGTGGTGCACCTGAGCCCAGAGCAGCGCGAGGGCGACCCCGGGGACGCGCGCTCTGACCTGTGGTCGCTCGGCGCCGCCCTCTTTGAGCTCTTCACGCAGCGCCCCCTCTTGCAGGTGCGCGCCCTCGCTGATCTCCCCGTCGCCCTGGTGGCCAGCGGCGAGGGGCGCCTCGGCGAGGCGCTCGTCGAGGACTGGATTCCAGACCCCATCAAGCCGCTCATCGACCGCTGCCTGCGCGCCAACCCCGACGAGCGCTGGGCGGACGCGCGCCTCATCCTCGACGCCTTCCGCCCCGCCGCGCGCGAGATTCGCGCCACCCTCAAGAGCATGGGGCGCAGCGCGCAGTGGGGGCGCCTGATCGCCGAGGGGGGCCTGCTCTCGTTCGTGCGCGCCTCCCTCGATGCCCCCCCCGAGGAGCTCACGTCGCGCTTCTTTGACTTCGTCAAGGCGCTCGGCCTCACCCTCAGCACCGCCGAGGAGCCGAGCACCCTCCTACGCGAGCTCGTGGGAATCGAGGCGCGCGCGCAAGAGAGCCTCGCTCACTGGGGCGGCCGCCTCGACGAGGCGCGCCGCCGCCGCGCCGCCCTGGTGGCGCGCATCGCCGATGAGCCGCCAGAGGAGACGTTTGAGGACCTCGAGGGGCTCGCGCGCGCTAAGGGCGAGGCGCTCGAGGCGGCGCGCCTCGCGGAGGCGCAGCTAGCGCACATCCGCGCCCTCGCCCCGCGCCTCGTCCGCGAGGCGCTCGAGCGCTTTGTGGAGGCCGAGGACCTAGAGGTGTCGGTGGCAGCGCTCTTGGGACTCCCGGAGGGCGCCGCGGCGGAGGAGGGCGCGGCGCGAGAGGGGCTGAGGGGGGCGCCGCGGGCGCTCGAGGGCGGGCGGGTGCCCGAGGGCGGGGGGGAGGGCGCGCCCCCCTCTGGCGAGGGACGCGAGGAGGCGGAGGGCGACTGGCTCGACCTCAGCGAGCCTGAGGCGCAGCGGCTGATGGAGGACTTCCACGACCTCAGCGCCCTCGACCGCCCGCCCCCCTCCACCCCGCCTCTCGCGTTCTCGACGGTGGAGTTTGACGACCTCACGGGCCTCGAGGCGCAGGCCCTGGCGCGCGAGGCGCCGCGCGACCCCTTCGCGGCGCACCCCCGCCCCCCCCCGCCCCCCCCGCCCCCCCCGCCCCCCCCCCCCCCCCCCCCCCCCCCGCCCCCCGCGGCC
>VGTA01000682.1 GCA_016874875.1 Deltaproteobacteria bacterium
GCGGGGGGGGGCGGCCGGCGCGGGGGGGGGGCAGGCGAGGAAGATGTCGCGGAAGTTCTGCGCGAGCGACAGGGCGATCTGCGCCCAGTTGGGGAGCGCTTGGGAGGCCACGTCGCGGGCGCTCCGGATGAGGAAGCGCTTGAGCTTCTCGGTGGACTCGGTCATGGGGCGCTCGGGGGGGCGGGGAGGTGGAGGGCGGGGGGCGGGCTCGGGGCGCCCTCAGAGCGCCCCGAGGATGTCGCGGGCGTCGCGCGCGAACTCGCCCTCGGGGGCCAGCTTGAGGTAGGCGCCGCAGGCGACGCGCGCCTTGGGGCGGCTGCTCACCTGCGCCTTGCAGAGCTGGTAGTGCGCCTCGGCGAGCTTGGGCGCGCGCTTGAGGGCGCGGCCGAGCAGCGCCACCGCCTCCGCCGCGCGCGGCGGGCTGGCGCGCAGGGCGCCGCGGGCGAGGCCGAGCAGCGCCTCGGGGTGCTCCTTGTCGCGCTTGAGCGCGGCGGCGTACAGCTCCTGCGCCTTGGGCTGGTCGCCGAGCCGCTCGTGCAGCCCGCCGAGGTCCGCCCACACGTCCGGGCGCCCCGGCGCGCACTCGCTGGCGCGCTTGAGGTCGCCGAGCGCGAGGCTGTAGTCCTCCGCGGCGCGCATGTGGACGCGCCCGGCGCGGTAGTGCACGTCGCAGAGCGCGGGGGGCGTCTCGGGGCGCTCTAGGAGGACGCGGGCGGCGCTCTCGTAGGCGCGGCGCGCCTCCTGCGCGCGCTTGGGGTCGGCGGTCTCCTCGAGGGCGCGCCCGTACCAGTACTGCGTCTCGGGGTCGCGCGGCTTGCTCTCCGCCGCCACCTGGAAGTGCTCCGCCGCCTGCGCCGCCGCCCCCGTCTTGAGCGCCAGGCGCCCGAGGTCGTAGCGGGTGACGGGGTCGCGCGGGTTGACGGCGAGCGCCTGCTCGAGCGCCTGCTGGGCGGCGGCGGTGTTGTTGACGCGCTGGTGGAGCTGACCCATGGCGCGCAGCGCCTCGAGGTGACTCGGCTGCGCCTTGAGCACGCGCGCGAGGTGCGCGCGCGCCTCGGCGTCCTGCTTGAGACTCATCTTGGTGAGCCCGAGGTCAAAGTCGAGGGCGTCGCGGTAGCGCGGCTCGCGGGCGAGGCGCGCGAGGTCGCGCAGCGCCGCGGGCGCGTCCCCGAGCGCGAGGGCGGCGCGGGCGCGCGACAGGCGCGCCTCGTGGAGCGCGGGGTTGAGCTCGAGGGCGCGCGTGTAGCCGTCGCGCGCCTCGCGAATCAGCGCCTCCTGGCTGTTCTTGGCCCCGATGCTCCACTTGAGGTCCGCCAGCCCCCTGTGCAGGTCCGGCGACCACGGGCGCGCCGCCACGGCGCGCTCGAGCGCCGCCTGCGCCTCCTTGGAGCGCGCCTCCTTGACGAGCAGGTCGATCATCCGCAGCGTGGCGCGGGGGGCGTCGGGGTCGAGGGCGCCGGCGCGCTCGAGCGCCTCGCGGGCGCGCTGGAAGTCCTTGCGGCGCATCAGCTCGCGCCCGAGCGCCTCCTGCGCCTCCTGGCTGCCCGGGCGCGCCCGCGCCGACGCCTCGAGCGCCTCGAGCGCCTTGTCGTCTTGGTCGAGGGCGCCCAGGAGCGACGCGCGCTCCTGCGCCACGGCGGAGGAGGCGCCCACCTGGTCGCCGAGCGCCTCCACCTCCTTGAGCGCCTGCCGCTCGTTGCCCGCCTTGCGGAGGGGGGCGGTGAGCAGGCGCAGCGCCTCGAGGTGGTCGGGCCAGGCGCGCACGGCGCCCTTGAGCGCCTCCTGGCGCGCCAGCTCGCGCGAGACGTGCTGCTCGTCGGTCACCCCCGACCCCGGGGGGCTCTGGTGCGAGTCGAGGTCCACGGCGTCGGCGAGCGTCACCAGCGCGGCGGCGCGGGTGTGGGGGTCGAGGCGCCCCTCGTCGTCAAAGAGGTCGCCGATCCACCCGAACGCCGACCGGGGCTGCTCGCGGCGCAGGGCGACCTGCGCGAGCGCCACGCGCGCCTGGGGGCCGTCGAGCCCGTCGCGGCGCAGCCCCTCGAGGGCGCGCTCGGCGTCGTCGAGGTCGCCGTTGGCGACGGCGAGCTGCGCGTGGCGGAGGCGCGCGTGGGCGCGCCCGCCGTCGAGGCGCGCGGCGCGCTCAAAGGCGCGCGCGGCGGCGCTCAGCTGCCCGCGCTCCACGAGCGCGTGCCCCATCAGCTCCTGCGCCGCCGCGTCGTCGGGGCGGGCGAGGGCGAAGGCCAGCGCCTGCTCGGGGGCGGCGTCGAGCTCGTTGGCGAGGGCGGCGGCCAGGGTGGCGCGCGTCACCCCCTCGTCGCCGAGCTGCTCCGCCGGCACGCCCTTGAGCGCCTTGAGCGCGTCGCGCGCCCAGCCCCGCTCCCCCTCAAAGCTCAGCGCCCCGAGCGCCAGCTCCTCAGCGAGGACGGCGGGGGGGGTCTGGGGGGCCTTGAGGAGCGCGTCGAGGCGCGCGCCAAACGCCTGGCGCTCGAGGATGGACGGCTGCCCCAGGGCGGCGCGGAGCGGGTCGGCGGGCGCCGCGGGGGCGAAGCGCGCCTTGAGGTCCTCGCGGAGGCGCTCCCAGGGCGCGCCCGCGGCGGCGCGGGGGCGGCGCGGCGCCTCCCCGGCGGGCGCCTGGCCGCTGAGGAGGGCGCGGTCCTCTGCGTCGAGGCCCACGCGCACCTGCTCCCGCCCGGCGCCCTGCCCGGCGCCCTGCCCGGCGCCCTGCCCGGCGCCCTGCCCCGCCCGCGCCCCCCGCGCCTGCGGCGC
>VGTA01000683.1 GCA_016874875.1 Deltaproteobacteria bacterium
GCTGGGGGGGGCTGAGTCGTCACAGGCGTAGAGGCTGACGCAGAGGCTGACGCAGAGGCTAGCGCAGAGGCTGCCGCAGAGGCTGACGCAGAGGCTGATGCAGAGGCTGACGCAGAGGCTGACGCAGAGGCTGATGCTGGAGGCGGCGCGGAGGGCGGGGCTGGGGGAGGGGGCGGGCGCGAGGTGGGTCATTTTTGCTTCCAAATCTCTAAAGACCGCTGATGTTATAGACCACTCGCCGCTCACGGTCGAGCGCACCTCGCCTCTCCCCCGCCCCAAAAGGCCTCGTAACGGCACCTCGGCCCCTCGCCCCCTGCCCCGCCGCCCCAGCGCGCGCGGCGCGGCGCGCGCTCCTCACGCTCTCACTCTGCGCCTGCGCCCCCCTGCTCGCCTGCATCGAGCCCCCCGTCCCCGACCTAGAGTGGAGCGACCGCCCCCCGCCCGAGGCCCAGCGCCGCCGCCAGCCGCGCGTACACCGCCCGCGCCTCAGGCGTAAAGGTGGCGGCCATAAAATCATGAAAGCCGCCGGGCGCCTCATGGAGCGAGAGCGCCCACCCCGCCTCCGCCGCGCGGTCGCGGAGGGCGCGCGCCTCGGGCCAGAGCACGTCGTGGGTGCCGGCGAACACGTCCGTGGGGGGCAGGGCGCGGAGGTCAGCGAACAGCGGGCTCAGCGTCGGCGAGGCGGGGTCGTCCGCCCCCGCCCACCAGCGCCCCCACTCCCGGAGCTCCGCCGGGCGCAGCATCACGTCGAGCGGCGCCACCGCCGGCACCTCCGGGCGCGAGAGGGTGAGGTCGAGCCAGGGCGAAAAGAGCGCGAGGCGCGCGGGGAGGGGCGCGCCGGCGTCGCGGAGGCGCAGAGCGAGCGTGAGGGCGTGGTGCGCCCCCGCCGAGTCGCCGAGCGCGATGAGGCGCGACGGTGGGTGCGCGGCGGCGAGGCGGGCGTACACCGCGTCGAGCCACGCCAGCGCCGCCGCGCGCGGGCGCTCCGGGCAGAGCGGGTAGAGCGGCAGCGTCACCGTCGCCCCCGTGACCCTCACCAGCGCCGCCACGATGTCCCAGTGCGCGCGGTGGAGGGGATTCACGAACCCCCCGCCGTGCAGGTAGAGCGCCCCCCACCCCCCCCCCTGCGCCCCCGGCGCGGCGCGGCGCGGCGTGAGCGTGTAGACGACTCCCTCCTCGCCCCCATGCGCCTGGCGCTCCGCGTGGATATGAGCGACGCGCCGAATCGCCCACGTGGGCGCCGCCGGGCGCGGCGTGCGCCGTCGCCCGTAGGAGGCCCGCAGCGCCTCAGGGCTGCGCTCCGGGAGGCGCCCGCAGCGCACATACAGCGCCGCGAGGCGCATGCCGAGGCTAGGGGTGCGGCGGGGGGTGAGACTCAGGCTCGGCTCAGGGCTCAGGGGGAGGGAGGGGGAGGGGCTCACGGGGGACTCCTGTGGGCGGCGCGCGCCACGACGGCGGTCGGCGGGTCAGCGCGTCAGAGTGTACAAGTTGTACACCCTACCCTGTACAGCTTGTACATCGTGTAACAGCCTATAAGACACCAACGCTCCTCCCCAGAGAGGCATCCCCCTCGGAGCCCCCCCATGCCGCGCCTCGTCCTCATCTCCGACACCCACAACCAGCACCGGCAACTCACCCTCCCCGACGGCGACGTGCTCATCCACTGCGGCGACTTCACGGGCACGGGCACCGCGCGCCAAGTGGAGGACTTTGTGGACTGGTTCGTCGCGCGCCCGCACCCGCACAAGGTGCTCATCGCCGGCAACCACGACGTCACGCTCCACGCCTCCTTCTACGAGCGCCACTGGCGGCGCTTCCACCGAGCGCGCGAGGACGACGCCGCCATCCGCGCGCGCCTCGATGCCCACGCCCGCGCCGGCGCGCTCCACTACCTGCTCGACCGCGAGGTGACGGCGGCGGGGCTCAGAA
Organism: Deltaproteobacteria bacterium; assembly: GCA_016874875.1. Taxonomy (GTDB): domain Bacteria; phylum Myxococcota_A; class Bradymonadia; order UBA7976; family VGTA01; genus VGTA01. Next base: position 1,930 of record VGTA01000683.1, read on the forward strand.
TCTACGGCGCGCCGTGGCAGCCCGAGTTCTGCGGCTGGGCCTTCAACCTGCCCCGCGGCGCAGAGAGCGCGCGGGTGTGGGCGGCGGTGCCGGCGGGCCTCGACGTGCTCGTCACCCACGGCCCCCCCCTCGGCGCCCTCGACCGCGTCTCCAACGGGGAGCGCGTGGGCTGCGCTGACCTCGCGCGCGAGGTCTTTGGGCGCGCCCGCCCCCGCGTGCACGCCTTCGGGCACATCCACGAGTCCCACGGCGCGCTCGACGTGCAGGGGGTGCGCTGCGTCAACGCCTCGTCGTGCGACCTCTCCTACGCCCCCACGCAGGCGCCCCTGGTGGTGGACCTCTGAGGGGGGGTTAGAGGGGGACTGTGCGAGCTGTGTGAGTTGTGCGAGCCGTGCGAGCCGCGCGAGCCGCGCGAGCCGCGCGAGCCGTGCGAGCCGTGCGAGCCGTGCGAGCTGTGCGAGCTGTGCGAGCCGTGCGAGCTGTGCGAGCCGTGCGAGCCGCGCGAGCCGCGCGAGCTGTGCGATCTGTGCGAGCCGTGCGAGCCGTGTGAGCCGTGCGAGCCGTGCGAGCTGTGCGAGCTGTGCGAGCTGTGCGAACTGTACAAGTTGTACAAGCTGTACAAGCTGTACAAGTTGTACAAGCTGTACAAGTTGTACACAGGCCCCGCCCCCTCAGATCTCAGGAGAGATTAGCATGCCGAGCCCCCCTCGCCCTCCCCTGCGCCCTCAGCCGCGCCCGTCTCTCATCCACTCTCGCACCCCCCCCCGCGGCGCCCACCCCAGCCCCCCCCCCCCCCCCCCCCCCCCCGCCCCCCCCCCCCCCCCCCCCTCCGCCCCC
>VGTA01000684.1 GCA_016874875.1 Deltaproteobacteria bacterium
GCTCGGGCGGGCTTGACCTATGTGCGCTTGGCTTGCGCGCGCTTGGCTTGTGCGCGCTTGGCTTATGCGCTGCGGTTTGTTAGGGTGCGTCATTGACGCGTGCCGCCCCCGCGCCCCCCCGCCCCGTCCGCTCTCTAGAGGTGCCCCGTGGACCCGAGTCTCTCCTCAGCCCCGCCCGCTCGCCCCGCCTCCCTCGGCCCCCTGCTCACGGTGGGCGAGGCCATCGGCGGGCGGTTCGTCGTTGAGTCTTTCGCGCGCTACGACTTTGTGGGCGACGTGTATCTCGCCAGAGACAACCAGAGCGACCGCGTCGTCGAGTGCCTGATCGTCCACCTCCCCGCCGACCGCGTGAAGCGCCTGCTGGCGCTCCGCGAGGAGATCGCCGAGGTCAAGCGCGTCAACCTCAAGAGCTTCGCCACCACCTACGGCATCGGCAAGCAGGGGGGGCAGGGCTACATGGTGCGCCAGCACCTCGAGGGGCGCACCCTCACCGAGTACCTCACGTACCGCGTGGAGCAGTCCAAGCCCTTTAAGCAGCGCGCGCTCTGCTCGCTGCTCATCGAGGTGATCCACGGCCTCGATGCGCTCAAGACGCAGGAGCCCGAGGTTCGCGCCCACGGCCTCCTCCGCCCCAGCGCCCTCCTGGTCCAGAACAAGCCCAAGCCCAACACGCCGCGCGCCCGCATGAGCGACCTCGGCCTCGCCGTCCTCCGCGACGACCTGACGGGCAACCCCGAGGCGGACCCCTGGACGCGCGGCTGCGTCCCCGAGCTGCGCGGCGGCGCCCGCCCCGCCGACCCCGACCTCTACTGCGTCGGCGCGCTCCTGTTCTCGATGACGCAGCTGCGCCCCTTCAGCGCAGACTGGCGCGCGGAGCTCACCCCTTGGGAGGCCTTCCCGCGCCTCGCGGACCTCATCGCCGGCTGCACGGCGGAGGCGCCGCGCCTCACGCTCCTTGAGCTCAAGGAGGAGCTCAAGGAGGCGGCGCGCGCGCAGCTCGAGGACGCCGGCTCGTTCACCGATGACCTCTCTCAGCTGCAAGAGCGCCTCCAGCGCATTATAGTGGATGAGGGCGCGGGCGCGGGCGCGGGCGCGGGCGCTGGGGCGGCGCAGCTCGACGGGCAGTTCACGGCGCTCTTTGGCGGCGCGCAGGAGTGGCGCGCCGCGGAGCGCGGCGACCCCTCGGAGCTCGGCCTCTTTAGGACGCCGCTCCCCATGAACTTCGCCGCCACGCCCCCCCCCGCCGCCGCCGCCACGCCGATCCCCTCCGTCGCCGCCACGCCGATCCCCGCCGCCGCCGCGGACGGCGGCGTGGACATGTCGCACTTTAACCTCGACGCCCCCGACGACGCCCCCGCCGCTGCCCCCGCCGCGCCCCCCGCCCCCGCCGCCGCCCCCGCCGACGAGAGCGACTACCTCCTCTCGTCCGCGCAGCCGCTGCACCACACCCTGCGCTCGCGCCCGGGGGCGGGGGCGGCCCCCAAGGCGGCGCCGCAGACGGCGCTCCCGGGGCGCGCGGAGGGCGGCCTGCTGCTCTCGCAGGTGGAGACGATGCACGGGCTCGAGCCGATCGACGACCCCGAGGGGCTCTTCTCGTCGGCGCCGCCCACGCTCGGCCTCGGGCGCGCCGGCACGCCCGCCCCGCGCCTGCCGGCGCCCCCGCCGCCGCCAGCCGCCACCGCCCGCGCCCTCGACGACAGCTCGCCGCGGTGGCTGGTGATGCGGGGGGGGGTGGACTACGGCCCCTTCTCGCAGGACCAGATCGTGCGGCAGCTCTTTGCCCAAGAGATCAGCCCCGACATCGAGCTCTGCGACATCGAGACCAACGTCCGCTCCACCCTCGCCGACTTCCTCTCCTTTGAGGAGACGCTCGTGGCGTGGGGCCACAAGCGCGCCGAGCTCGAGGCGCTGCGCGTGGAGCGCGAGCGGCGCCAGCGCGCCCGGCGCCGCGCCCTGCTGGTCACGGGCGTCCTCCTCACCGCGGGCCTCTCCGCCGGCGGCGTGCTCTACGGCCCTGAGCTCTACGAGCGCTCCCTCCCCGCCCCCGCCGCCGTGCAGCTCGAGGCGTGGACGCCGGCGGTGCCCGCCCTCGCCCGCCTCGAGCGCCTCGAGGAGAGCCCCGAGGTCATCGCTGAGCGCCAGCGGCGCGCGCAGGAGGCGCGCGCGCGCCTCGCCAACGAGGCGGAGCTGCGCGACATGCAGCGCGAGGCGCGCGAGGCCTCCACCAGCGAGGTGGACCTCGACGCCAAGGAGGTGGGGCGGGCCTTCTCGCAGGCCGACTTTAAGGAGGCCCTCAGCGTCCGCATGGGCGCCCTCACCGCCTGCGTCCAAGAGGAGATGAAGCGCTCGCCGAGCGTGTCAATCTTCAAGGTCGCGCTCACGGTGCAGTCCTCGGGGCGCTTCCTCAACGCGCGCCTCGTGGAGGGCAGCGACCCCGGGCAGCGCTGCGTCTTTCGTGCCACCAGCAAGCTCAAGATGCAGCCCTTTGACGGCGCCGACCGCACCATCACCATCCCCTTCGCTGTCCGCTAGAGAGTCCTGATGCGCCGCTCCTCTTTTGCCTCGCCTGCGCGCCCTGCGCGCCCTGCGCGCCCTGCGCTCTGCGCGCGCGTCGCCCTCAGCGCCGCCCTCGCCCTCTCCGGCGCCCTCGCCCTCTCCGCCTGCGATGACGGCGAGGCGGGCGGGCGGGGCGCGGGGGGCGCGGGGGGCGCGGGCGCGGGGGGGGCGGGGGCGGGCGCGGGGGGCGCGGGCGCGGGGGCG
>VGTA01000685.1 GCA_016874875.1 Deltaproteobacteria bacterium
TGAGGTGAAGGGCGCTGAGTCCCGCTCGCCCTCGCGCCCCGCCGCTGGCAAGGGGACCGAGAGGAGCGCCGAGAAGAGCGCTGAGAAGAGCGCCGAGAGGAGCGCTGACTCGAAGCCCGCCAACTCGAAGCCCGCCGACTCCAAGCCCGCCAACTCCAAGCCCGCCGACTCCAAGCCCGCCGACTCCAAGCCCGCCGACTCCAAGCCCGCTGAGGGCGCGCGCCCCAAGCCGGTCAAGCCCAAGGACGCCGTGCTCACCGCCCAGATCGTGCGCCCCGTGCCCCCCGCGCAGCCCCGCCGCCCCGCCCCGCCGCCCGTGACGGTGGCGCCCGCGGCGGCGAAGGCGCCGGTGAGCGCGGCGCAGACCGCTGCACAGACCGCTGCACAGACCGCTGCACAGACCGCTGCACAGACCGCGGCGCAGACCGCTGCACAGACCGCTGCACAGACCGCGGCGCAGACCGCGGCGCAGCCCGCCATGCAGCCCGCGGCGCAGCCCGCCGCGCAGGTCGCGGGGCAGGTCGCGGGGCAGCCCTCCACGCCAGGCGCGGAGAGCGGGCCCGTCGCGGTCGCCGCGGAGCCGCCCAAGCCCAAGAAGGAGGTCTACGTGGCCCCCCGCAGCGCGTCGAGCGCGGCGGGCGCGGCGGGCGCGGCCGATGAGCGGCGCGCGAGCGCCACGGGCAGCCGCATGCAGGCCACGATCACGGGCCGCACCATCTCCCTCGATCAGCTCCGCGAGCGCACCGCCCGCCCGGCGCCCCGCGGGCGCGGCGATGTGCGCGGCGATGTGCGCGGCGATATGCGCGGCGACATGCGCGGCGACATGCGCGGCGGCGGCGGCGATGGGCGTGGCGATCTGCGCGGCGGCGGCGGCGATGGGCGCGGCGACGGCTTCATGGGTCCGCGCCCCCCGCGCCCCCCGATGGGCGACCGCGACCCGCGCGGCCCGGCGCCCGACCGCTCGGGTCCCCCGCGCCCGCGCTTTGAGGAGGCGCGCATCTCGCACGCCCCCCGTCCCATGGGCGGCGCCCCCTTCATGCCCCCCGACATCCCGCTCCCCCCCGCCGAGGGCCGCGAGCAGCGCCGCCGCATCAAGACGGCGCGCGACGAGGAGGCCGCCGACCGCAAGGGCGCCCCCAAGGGCGCGCGCCGCCGCGAGGACGTGAGCGCCACGGACCTGCAGAAGCTGGCCGCCAAGGGCGCGCGCCCCCGCCGCAAGGTCAAGGCGCGCAAGCACACCAAGGTCGTCCACACCATCCCCGCCGCCCACAAGCGCGTGGTGCGCGTAGATGAGACGATGAGCGTCAGCGAGCTCGGCAAGACGCTGGGCGTCAAGGTGGCGGACATCATCAAGAAGCTGATGGACCTCGGCGTGATGGCCACGGCGAACCAGCGCCTCGATTTTGACACCATCTCGGTCATCGCCACTGAGTACAACTTTGAGGCGAAGAACGTCACCTTTGATGAGCGCGCGCTCCTCTCCGGCCCCTCCAAGGAGGAGGAGGCGGTGGTGGACCCCGAGGCCACCCTGCGCGCCCCCGTGGTGACCATCATGGGCCACGTGGACCACGGCAAGACCACGCTGCTCGACCGCATCCGCAAGGCGAACGTGGCGGCGGGGGAGGCCGGCGGCATCACGCAGCACATCGGCGCCTACCGCGTGGACACCGCCAGCGGCCCCGTCGTGTTCCTCGACACCCCCGGCCACGCCGCCTTCTCGGCGATGCGCGCGCGCGGGGCGTCGGTGACGGACCTGATCGTGGTGGTGGTGGCCGCCGACGACGGCGTGATGCCGCAGACGGAGGAGTCCATCAAGCACGCGCGCGCCGCGGGCGTGCCCATCATCGTGGCGGTGAACAAGTGCGACAAGCACGGCGTGGACCCCAACCGCATCCGTCAGGAGATGACCAAGTTCGAGCTCGTGCCCGAGGAGTGGGGCGGCGACACGATGTATGTGAACATCAGCGCCCTCAAGGGCGACGGCATCCCCGAGCTGCTCGACAGCCTCGCCCTGCAGGCTGAGGTGCTCGAGCTCAAGGCCAACCCCAAGAAGCAGGCCTACGGGCGCGTCATCGAGGCGCGCATCGACAAGGGCCGCGGCACGGTGGTGACGGTGCTCGTGCAGGAGGGGACCCTCAAGCAGGGCGACTACATGGTCGTGGGCCAGAGCCACGGCCGCGTGCGCTCGATGACCGACCACCTCGGCAAGCAGATCAAGGCGGCGGGCCCCTCCACCCCCGTGGAGATCTCCGGCCTCAGCGGCGTGCCGTCGGCAGGCGAGGAGTTCACCCTCGTCAAGAACGAGCGCGACGCCAAGCGCATCGTGAGCAACCGCGAGGTCAAGGCCAAGGAGGCGTCGCGCCCCACCCTCGTGCACCCGGTGGACCCGTGGGGCCAGAGCGACAAGAAGGTCGTCAACCTCATCGTCAAGGCGGACGTGTCGGGCTCCCTCGAGGCGATCAAGCTCGCCCTCGAGCAGCTCAGCACCGTCGAGGTGGATGTGAAGGTGATGACGGCGGCGGTGGGGCAGGTCACCGAGTCCGACGTCTACCTCGCGCAGACGGCGGGCGCCAACGTGATCGGCTTCAACGTGGGGCCCGACGGCAAGGCCAAGCGCCTCGCCGAGCAGGGCGGCGTGCAGATCACCTCCTACTCGATCATCTATGAGCTCATCGACGCCGTGAAGGACATGATGAGCGGGATGCTCGAGCCCGAGATCGTGGAGACGCGCCTCGGCAAGGCGGAGGTGCGCGCGGTG
>VGTA01000686.1 GCA_016874875.1 Deltaproteobacteria bacterium
CCCCCCGCAGCCTCGCCCCCGCCGCCCCCACCGCCCCCGCCCACCCCCCCAGCGACGCCCTCCCCTCCAGCGCCGCGCCCGCCACCGCCCGCCCGAGCGCCCCCGAGAGCGCCGCGAGCGCCTCGCCCGCCGCCCCCTGCGCGCCCCCCTCCCTCCGCGCGGCGCGGGCGAGGGCGCCGACGAGGCGGGCGAGGGCCCACTCCCCCACGCCCGCCGCGCGCGCCACGCGCGCCCAGCCGCGGGCGAGGGCGTCGAGCGCCTCGGGGGGCACGGGGGCGCAGGGGTCGAGCTCAGGCAGGAGGCTGAGCGTGAGCGCGCAGCGGGCGAGGGCGCGGGCGCGGTCGTCCTCGCCGCCGAGGGCGCCCTCCAGCGCCGCGCGGCGCGCCGCCCAGCCGCCCACGTGGCCGTCGCTGAGGAGGGCGGGGAGGGCGGCGAGGGGGGTGAGCGTGAGGGGGCGCGCGGGATGCGGGCGCGCGAGGCGCGCGTCCACCCCAAGGAGCGGCGCGGCCCCGAGCGCCGAGGGGTCGAGGGCGGCGGGGGGGGCCAGCGCCTCGCGCAGCCCCTCGCGCAGCGCCGCCTGCAGGCGCGCGCGCCGCGCCTCGTCGGCGGGGGGCGGCGCGGGCGGCGCAGGCGGCGAGGGCGGCGGGAGCGGCGAGGGGCTGAGGTGCGCGGCGAGGAGGGCGCTGGCGGCCTCGAGCGCCTCGGGGGCGCGCGCCGCGGCGAGCTCCGCCTCCCCCTCGCGCACATCGAGCCACGCCAGCGCCTCTGTGGGCGCCGGGGGGGCGAGGGTGACGCGCTCGCCCGCGCGCGCCTCGCGCCAGGCGAGCGGGGTGAGCGGGGGGGGCGTGCGCGCGGGGGGCGCCGGCGGAGCGCAGCGCGCCGGCGCCGCGCCCCCCGCCCCGGGCAGGCAGAGCGCCTGGGGGCGGAGCTGCGCCTCAGGGGCGGGGGCGCGCGCGAGGCGGATGAGGCGCGCCGGCGCCTCCGCCGCGCCCTCCGCCGCGCCCTCCGCGCCCTCCGCCGCGCCCTCCGCCGCGCCCTCCCCCGCGGCGGCGCGGGCGGCGCTGCGCGGGGCGAGGAGCACCTCCACCTCCTGCGCGCGCCCCCCCACGCGCGGCGCCTCGCAGCCCGCCAGAGCCGCCAGCGCCGCCAGCGCCGCCCGCGCCACCCGCGCCACCCGCGCCCCGCCCGAGGGCGCGCGCCCCGCCCGCGCCGCCCGCTCACTGAGGAGGACGGTCGAGGGCCGCTTTCGCCTCAATGAGCGCCGACACCTCGCGCTCCGCCCGCTCCGCCGCCTCATAGAGCCGAAAGAGCGTGAGGCCCACGTTCTGGCCGTGGACGATAAAGTCCGCCCGGATGGGCGCGCGCAGGGCGAGGCCGAGGACGTGCTCCTTGACGCGCTTGAGCTCCTCGAGCGCCGCCTGCTCCGAGAGGCGCGTCAGCGCCCCGAGGGCGAGCATGCGCTTGCGCTCCATGTCGGCGAGGCGCTCCTTGACCTGCTCGAGGGCGCGGTCCATCTGGCCCTCCACGCTCCGCTCCGACTCCACGAGCGCGAGGAGCGACGCCCCGCTGGGGGGCAGCGGCGCGGCGTGCTCGCTGGCCTCAAAGCGCTCAAAGGCGCGCTGCGCCTCCGTCACGCTCTCGGCGAAGCCGCGCACCTGCTCGTCGGGGGGGGCGCGGTGCGCCTTCTCCATGGCCCGGAGCGTGGCGTCGATCTTGTGCTGGGGTGGGCGCATGGGGAGCCTCGCGGGGAGCGGAGAGGGGGGGGCGGGCGCGCGGGGGCCTCAGAGGCCCTCGCACTCCGGGGGCTGCGCCACCATCGGCGAGGGGTCGCGGAGGTCGAGGCGGTCGGGGCGCGCCGGCTCCTCAAGGAACGAGATCGGCGTGGCCTCCACCGAGAGGTGGAAGGGGTACTCCTGCGCCACGCCGTCGCCGTTGAGGTCCACAAGCTCGATGCCGGCGAAATAGTCGATGAAGCTGATCTGGCGCCCGTTGAAGAGGATGCGGATCTGCTCGATGTCGGCGCGGTTGAGGTAGCCCTCGGTGTTGACGCGGATGCGCGAGTAGGGGCCGCGCGCCTCATCGCGCTCGGGGGTGATGCGGACGCGGACCACCGTGGGGAAGGTGGTGGTGCACTGGAAGCGCTCGCCGTAGGTGGCCACGTCGGCGGGCTCCACGATGCCCGTGGGGACCGCGAGCACAAAGGGGCGCACGCCGTCGAGCTCCCAGCGCGCCTGCTCCTCCCCCGCCGCGTCCGTCACGCGCTGCCACTGCCCCGTAAAGTTCTGGATGGGGAAGTTGCGCCGATACTCGTACCCCTCGGCGCTCGGCAGGCCGTTGCCGATGAACCAGTACGAGGAGCCATCGGCGTTGTAGAAGCCGGGCTCAAACATGAGGTTGAGCACCTCGTTCTGCACGCTGCTGTTGAGCAGCACCTCGAGCAGCGGCCCCGTGGTGCCCCCCGGCGCGAACACCTCGCCGCCGCGCATCCGATAGACGGTGGGGCGGAGGTCAAAGCGGCACAGCCCCGAGAGGCAGCGCTCGTACTCGCCGCACTCCACGTCCTCCGCGCACGAGGTCTGCGCGTAGGGCGGCGGGGGCGGCGGGGCCATGTCGGCGGCCATGTCGGGGGGGGGCGCCTCCATGTCGACGGGCGCCTCCGCGCCGCCGGGGGGGACCTCCGCGCCGCCGGGGGGGGCGAGGTCGGCGGGGGGGGCGAGGTCGACGGGGGGGGCGAGGTCGGCGGGGGGCGCGGCGTCG
>VGTA01000687.1 GCA_016874875.1 Deltaproteobacteria bacterium
CACGTTGACGCGGACGCCGCGCGGCGCGTAGGTGGCGGCGGCGCTCAGCGCCAGCCCCTCCACCCCCGCCTTGGCCGCCGCCACCGCCTCGTGGTGGGCGAGCCCCACCCGCGCCGCCGCCGACGACACGAGCACGAGCGCGCCGCCGCCCCCCTGCCCGAGCAGCGGCGCGGCGGCGCGGACCACGGAGAAGGCGGTGGTGAGGTTGGCGGCGAGCGTCTGCTCCCACTCGGCGGCGGAGGTGGCGTGGGCGGGCTTGAGGAGGATGGAGCCGGCGAGGTTGACCACCCCCTCTAGGCGCCCGTGGCGGGCGTGGGCGGCGCTGAGGGCGGCGCGCGTGGCGTCGAGGTCGCGCGCGTCGAGCGTCACCGCCTCGGCGCCGAGCTCGTCGGCGAGCGCCCGCAGCGGCTCCTCGCGCCGCCCGGCGAGCACGAGGGGCCAGCCGCGCGCGTGGAGGCGGCGGCACAGCGCCTCCCCAATGCCGCCGGCGGCGCCGATGATCAGGAAGGGGGAGGGGGCGGCGGTCATGGGGCGGCTCCTTGGGGCGGCGGGGAGGGGAGGGCGCGCGACGGCGCCGCGCCTACAGATGCGCGCCCCGCCGCCCGGTCGCGTCGCCCGCCCCCCGCTCCCGCGTCACCCACAGCCCCGCCGCCCCCGCCGCCAGCCCGCCGAGCAGGTCGATGAGGTAGTGCTGCTTGGTGGTGAGGATGGTGAGCGACAGCAGCCCCAACGAGAGCCAGCTCGCCCACGCCCAGCGGGGCCACTGGCGGGCGAGCGCCCAAAAGAGCACCGTGGGAATCGAGATGTGCCCCGACGGGAAGCAGTTGTTGGGCGGGTCCATCGAGATCAAGAGCAGGTACGTTCGCTCTGAGAGCGTCTCCCCCGCCGGCACGAACCCCACGCGGGGGAGGGTGGTGGGGAGGGCGAGCCAGGTGAGCGCCGAGAGCGCCGCCGTGGCGGCGTAGGCGCGCATGACGCGGCGGAAGAACGCGCGCTCGCCGATGAGCAGCGGGAAGAAGAAGTCGGTGAACAGCAGCGCGATGTAGGGCCACACCGTCCACGCCAAGAAGGGAATCGCGCGGTCCACCTCCCACTCCACGAGCGCGGTGGGGGCGCGGAGGGGGGGGGCGTTGAGGTGGTTGATGAGCAGGTAGGAGGAGGTGCAGCAGCAGGCGAACAGCGTGGAGACCCTGAGGCGCTCCCCGAGCGGAATCGCGCCGAGCGCGCGGCCCTCGCTCACGCCCCCGCCCCCCCGCGCGCCGCCCTCGCCGCCGCCGCCGTGAGGTAGGCGTAGAGGTGCTCGAGGGTGACGCCGTGGTACACAAAGCGCTCGGAGACGGCGTTGGTGTGGTGGAGCACCAGCGGGAAGCGGTTATAGGCGAGCTGGTCGAGGTGCGGGTCGCCGAGGATGGCGCCCACGCGCCGGCACATCGACTGGTCAAACTGCAGCGAGTTGAGCGCCGCCTCGTACTCGTCGGCGCGGAGGAGGAGGCAGAAGGTGGTCTTGAAGAGCTCGTGGGCGGTCTCAAAGTCGATTCGCTGCGTCCAGCGGCGCGGGCCGAGGCGGTAGCGGATGGGCTGGAGGGCGGAGAAGTCCACCTCGCCGGCGGGGCGCGGCCACGCCTCGTCCGCCGTGTCGCCGAGCTCGGCGAGCACGCGGAAGAGCTCGCGGTCGTGGTGGATAAAGTTGTCGCGCATCATGTCGTCGATCCCCTCCGGCGCCAGCCCCACCTCCTGCACCCGCTCGCGCCGCCGCGAGTTGCGCACGATGAAGTTGAGCACCTGACTCTCGATCCACATGTGCCGCAGAATCAGGGCGTTGGCCTCGGGCGTCACGAACCACTTGAGGAAGAAGTTGATCGTCCACTGCAGGGGGCGGTGGGCGCTGAACTGCAAGAAGATGAGGCGCTTGAGGTAGTAGATGACGTGCAGGGTGAGCGTCTGCGTCACGCGCAGGAGGGGCAGCAGCCACACGCGCAGGGGGTTCTGCAGGTCCTTGACCCACAAATCCCGCGCCTCGTCGCACATCGGCAGGGAGTTGTCGGCGAGGAGGGCGCGGGTGAAGCGGGCGTCAGACACGGTCGAGCTCCTCGAGCTGGAGGCGGTAGAGGCGCGCCACCACCTTAGCCACCTTCACCGTCCGCGCCGCCGTCTCCTCGGTGAGGTGAGGGGTGCCGAGCAGCTCGCGGAGCTTGTCGAGGTGCCGCTCGTCGTTGGCGCCGTGGTAGCGCAGGAAGCGGAGCGCCTCGTCGGGCAGCCCCGTCTGCGCCTGGATCATCTCCGACCACGAGCGCGCCATCTTCTCGCCGAGCCCCTCGATGATGAACATGGCGCCCACCATCTGCACGGGGTTGGGCTGCGACGCCTCGTGCATGAGGAAGGCGTGCAGCGCCTCGGAGCCGATGTTCTTCTCCCCGCCGCGGATGTCCTCGAGCCGCCCCCCCGCCGCCACGTAGTCGCGCTCGAGAATCTCAAAGTCGCGGTGCTCCTCGCGCGCGTGCCCGATCACCACCGAGCGCTCGCTGAGGAACGCGCGGTCGAGACTCGAGGCGGCGCGGCTGATCCAGCGCGCGCCCTCCACCACCTGCTGGCGGAGGTTGCGGAGGAGGCTCAGGTAGTCGTGGGCGGTGAAGCGCTCGGCGTAGAGGCGACTGAGGACGGGCGCCTTGGGCAGCGCGAGCTCAAACTCGAGCCACACCGACATCAGGTCGCGCAGCGTGCGCTGCGCGAGGGGGGAGAGGTCAGGGGGGG
>VGTA01000688.1 GCA_016874875.1 Deltaproteobacteria bacterium
ACCTCGATGGACGACCTCGACCCGCTCGACCTCGTGGAGCTGAGTCCCTCGAGCGCCCTCACCCTAGAGCGGCGGGCGCGCCCGGTGGCGGCGGAGGGGGGCGCGGAGCTGTTCGTGAGTCGTTTCGGGATCGACACGGCGCTGATGAGGAGCGTGGAGGTGCTGCAGTGCCGCCCCCTGAGCGCCCACGACGCGCGCCTTGAGCTGGCTGCGCGCGCCCTCACGCGGGGCTACCAGTCTCTAGCGCAGGCGCGCCTGCGCCGCGGCGCGCCCATCGTCTACAGCGTGAGCCGCGCGCCCCTCATCGGCGCCGACCTGCTCACCGGGGCGGGGGGCAACCCGGCGTCGCCCACCGTGGTGCTCGAGCGCCTCCACGGCACAAGCTCGCCCGCGCGCCAGCCCCTCAGAGACGAGGCGAGCTGGCGCGCCGCCGCGTGGCGCCTGTGGCAGCTCTGCTACGTGATGTCGCAGGCGCACGCGCGGCAGGTCGTCCACCTCAACCTGCACCCCGGCGCCCTCCGCGAGCGCCCGCAGGGGCTCGTCATCGAGCGCTGGGAGGCGGCGCAGCGCCTCGCCACGGTGCCGGCGGAGCCGCTGCCGCCGAGTCTGCGCCTGTCGGCGTCCTTCACCGCGCCCGAGCTCATGGAGGGCGCGGCGGCGTCCACGCAGGCGGACGTCTACAGCCTCGGGGCGCTGTCGTTCTGGCTCCTCACGGGCGAGGCGCCCCCGCGCCGGCACGAGGCGGCGCGCGCGGCGCTCGACGCGGCGCGCGCCACGCCGCCGGCCTGGGTGGACGCCACGCTCGCCGCCCTCAGCCCCGCCCCCCGCGACCGCCCCAAGACCGCCGCGCAGCTCTACGCGCGCCTCTTTGGGACGCTCCCGCGGCCGGCGGGGCTCAGCGCGCGCGAGCAGGAGACGATGGAGCTGAGCCTCGACCCCCTCGCCCGCCGCCTCGCGCTCGCGCAGATGGCCTTTGAGGCGGGCGTGCCGCTGGGGTGGGTGGAGGACGAGGGCGCCGACGCCCCCGCGGCCCTCGCGCACCTCGGCCTCGCGCCGCTCGCCACCCTCACCCTCAGCGGCCTCGACGGCGCGCAGGGGGCAAGCGCCACCCCGCTTGGCGCCGCCGGCGCCGCGCCGCGGGCGCTGCAGGAGCGCCAGCAGCTCCCCGCGGGGCTCTACGCGCTGCGCTGGGCGCGCGACGGGCAGCTCCTAGAGTGGCGCCTGGCGCTCAAGCCGCTCCAAGAGCGGCGCTTTGACCTCGCGTTCCCGCCCTCGCGCCTCGGGTGGCTCTACGTGCCCGCGGGACCCGCCTTTGTGGGGGCGCGCGAGGCCGCGGTGGGCAAAGTGGCGCTCCACGAGGTGACGCTCGACCCCTTCTGGCTGCGCGCGCGCCGCATCACCGTGGAGGAGTACCGCGCCTTCCTGCGCGCCTGCCCGCCCCTCGAGGCGGAGCGCCGCGCCCCCCTCTCGCCGCTCGGGCACCCCAAGGACGCCGTCTTGGGGGTGAGCGTGGAGGACGCGCAGGCCTTTGCGCGCTGGCGCGGCGAGGGCGAGCGCCTGCCGAGTCCCGACGAGTGGGAGAAGGCGATGCGCGGCGAGTCGGCCGTGGAGTCGCTCGCGGAGTGGCTCGACGGGCGCCCCGCGCCCCTCGAGGGGATCGCGGACGGGGCGGGCGAGCTGTGCCTCTCGCCGCAGGGCGCCGCCTGCGTCAAGGGGGGAGCGTGGTCGTTCGGGCGCCTCTCGTGCCGCGTGCCCGCCGCCCCCGACATCAAGTACGCCGGCGTGGGCTTCCGCGTCGCCGTGGGCGGGTGAGCGCGCGGGGCACGCGAGCGCTGAGTCCACGAGCCCTGAGGGCGCAGGGGCGCGCCGCTTAGAGCTGGTCGATCTTCAGGGTGCCCTTGGGCTCCTCACGCCGCTCCTCACGGAAGCGCGCGGGGTCGAGCTCGTCGTCCTCTCGCACCTGGCGCAGCTCGGGGACCTTGGGCTCGGGCTTGGGCTCGGGCTTGGGCTTGGGCTTGGGCTCGGGCTCGGGCTTGAGCTTGGGCTTGGACTCAGGTCCTGGCTCCGCGTTGGGCTTGGGCTCCACTTTTAGCTTCTTAGGCTCGTCCTTAGGCTCGTCCTTAGGCTCGCCCTTAGGCTCCCCCCTCAGCTCAGGCTTGGGCTCCGAGCGCTTGGGCGGGCGGGCGGGGCGCGCGCTCTTCGGGGTGGGCTTGTCGCCTCGCGGCGGCTGCTTGGGGTCGAGCTCTGGCGCCACATCTGGGGGCGGCGCGGCGGGCGAAGCGCCCTCGGGGATGAGGCGGGTAAACATCAGGCGGGAGCCCTGCGAATCCGGCTGATTGGCGTTTGAGGGGCTCACCTCCACCAGGCGGTCGCGGTACCCCGCGGCGCGCAGGGTCAGCGTCTTTGATTCAGAGAGCTTGAGCTTGATGACGTAGGGCGTCCGCTCTGCCAAGAGCGCGCTCCCCTGCGCGTCGTAGACGGCGCTCGTGGGGCTGCTCTGAACGCTGTAGACGGCGAGCGCGTCAGCGTGCGACGCGCCCTGATTCGCGCCCTGATTCGCGCCCTGATTCGCGCCCTGATTCGCGCCCTGATTCGCGCCCTGATTCGCGCCCTGATTCGCGCCTTGGTTCGCGCCCTGATTCGCGCCTTGATTCGCGCCCTGATTCGCGCCTTGATTCGCGTCCTGATTCGCGCCCTGATTCGCGCCCTGATTCGCGCCCTGATTCGCGCCCTGATTCGCGCCC
>VGTA01000689.1 GCA_016874875.1 Deltaproteobacteria bacterium
GGGGGCGGGCGGGGCGCAGGGGGCGGGCGGGGCGCAGGGGGCGGGCGGGGCGCAGGGCGGGGCGCAGGGGGCGGGCGGGGCGCAGGGCGGGGCGCAGGGGGCGGGCAGGGCGCAGGGGGCGTTGAGCGAGGGCGGGGCGCAGGGCGGGGGCGCCCCCGCCGGGTGCGGCGCGTGCGGGGCGGATGAGGCGTGCTGCAACAACGCCTGCGTCCCCCTCGCCGTCCCCAACCTCGGCGACCTCGGCCTCCGCGAGGCGCCCGCGCCCCTCGTGGCCCCCGACCCCAACGCCTGCGGCCTCCTCCGCTATGGCCACTACACCCACCAAGGCGAGATGAGCCGCGTCCACCGCCTCCCCGATTTCTCGTACGCCGGCTACAAGCGCGGCGGCGTGGCGATTCCTGCCGCGGAGGTGCGCGTCACCCTCAGCCCCGCCCAGGGCGACAGCCTCGCGCGCATCCAGGCCGCCATCGACCAGGTGAGCGCCCTCCCCCTCGACGCCAGCGGCCTGCGCGGCGCCGTGCTCCTGAGGCAGGGCGAGTACCGCGTGAGCGACACCCTCCGAATCCGCCAGAGCGGCGTGGTGATTCGGGGCGAGGGGCAAGGCAACAACGGCACCGTCCTCACCTTCACCCGCCGCGCCAAGCACCCCGCCCTCCTCGCCGGCCGCGACGCGCAGCGCGAGGAGGTCGCCAACACCCGCGTCGCCATCACCGACGACGTCGTGCCCGTGGGCGCGCGCACCTTCAGCGTGACCGACGCCGCCGGCTTCAGCCCCGGCGACCTCGTGGTCGTGATTCGCACCCCCAACGACCGCTGGATCAACACGCTCAACATGGCCCGCTACGGCTGGACCCCCCGCGGCTTCACCATCGCCCACGAGCGGCGCGTGGTCGCCGTGAGCGGCAACGCCCTCACCGTCGACATCCCCATCGTCGACGCCATGACCGCCCAGTACGGCGGCGGCGCCGTCGCCCTCGCCGCCACCCCCGAGCGAATCTCGCAGGTGGGCGTGGAGGACCTCCGCCTCGTGTCGGTGTACAGCGGCGCCTCCGACGAGGCCCACGCCTGGAACGGCGTGGTCCTCCGCCACGTGGAGGACTCCTGGGTGCGCCGCGTGACCGTGCGCCACTTTGGCTACTCCGCCGTGAGCGCCCTGCAGGACTCCGCCTTCAACACCATCGAGGAGGTGGCGATGCTCGACCCCGTCTCGCAGATCGACGGCGGGCGCCGCTACTCGTTCTACGTGGACGACGCCATCGGCACCCTCTTTCAGCGCTGCTTCTCCACCGAGGGGCGCCACAACTTCGTCACCGGCTCCCGCGCCACAGGGCCCAACGTCTGGCTCGACAGCCTCGCCATCAACAACCACAGCGACGAGGGCCCTCACCACAGGTGGGCGACGGGGCTGCTGTTCGACAACATCAAGAGCGACCAGCTCAACGTGCAGAACCGAGGCGGCTCGGGCTCCAACGACGACCGCGGCCACGGCTGGGCGGGGGCGCAGGTGATGTTCTGGAACACCCGCGCCAACACCATGATCTGCGACTCCCCCACGGGTGCCAAGAGCTGGGCGGTGGGCGCCTTTGGCTCCTTTGAGCAGAGCAGGTCGATTCGCGAGGAGCCCTGCCAGCGCATCGCGAGCGGCAACAACGCCGCGCGCGTGGGCCCGCGCAGCCTCTACCTCCGCCAGCTCCAAGACCGCCTCGGCGCCGCCGCCGTGGAGGCGGTCACCAGCCCGGCGCAGCGGGCGGGGCGCATCTGGCAGGAGCTGGAGCAGTGGGCGGGGCGCGGCAGGCTCTGAGCGCGCCGAGGGGGTAGGTAAAAAAATACGCCCCCCCGCTTGACGCCCTCTTGGGCGGGCTTAGGGTGTGAGAGAAGGGGGCGCAGCGCGTCGGTCGCCTAAGGCAGATCCAAAAAAAGCTAGGCAGCCAGAGCGCCCTGAGCGCCCCCATCGACCCCCCCCATCTCTCCCCTCATCCCCCCCACACGCGAGGCGCCGCTCGGCCTCGCGAGGAGCCTCGCCATGTACATCTTCCCCCTGCTGATGTCCCAGCTCTTCAACGACCTCCCCCGCGCCAAGGCCGCCAGCGCCGAGTACAAGGTGTCCACCCTCGCCGACAAATACGAGATCACCCTCCCCCTCTTTGGGCGCGAGATGAGCGACGTCAGCGTCCGCGTGGAGGGCGACGCGCTGAGCATCGAGGCGGCGGCGCCGAGCGTGGGGGCGCCCGAGGGGGCGCGCGTGGTTTGGCAGGAGCTGCTCATCGACGACGTGAAGCTCACCTTCCGCCTCCCCCACGGCGTGCGCGTCGACGGCGTCACCGCGCAGCTCAGCGGCGGCCTCCTCACCGTCTCGATCCCCAAGCAGACCCCCGCCGTCCGCACGATTCAGGTGGAGCCCGCCGCGAGAGCGGCGGAGGCGCACTGAGCGCGACCGCCTCCCTTTAAGTCATTCGTTGTATTAAAGACAAAGCTAAGCATACACTCACTCATCCACACAGGGAGTCCCCCCCGCCATGAACACGCACACGCCCCCCTACCCCAGCGCCCTCAAGACCCCCATCACCCGCAGCCCCCGCACCAACCTCTTTGAGACCGCCGACGGCTGGCACCTCGTGGTCGCCCTGCCCGGCGTGGAGCGCGAGGGCATCGAGCTCGAGACCCGCGCGAGCACCCTGCGCCTCAAGGCCGCCCAGCGCCACGCCGAGGGCGAGCAGCCCGAGGTGGTCTACGAGCGCGA
>VGTA01000690.1 GCA_016874875.1 Deltaproteobacteria bacterium
TGACGTCGGCGTCGTGGGCGGAGGGCGCGCTCTACGCCCTCGCGCTGGTGCGCCGCGCCAGCGCCGATGAGGGGGCGTGGCGGGCGGCGGGGGGGCTGCGCTTCACGCGCGTCGCCCCCGCCCCCGCCGCCCCCGCCGCCGCCTCCCCCGAGGCGCGCTGATGGGCGCCGCGGGCGGGGCGGGGGGCGGGGCGGGGGGCGGGGAGGCGTGGGCCGCGGTGGAGGGCGAGGAGGTGGAGACGAGTCGCCTGCGCCGCGCGTGGCGCCTCGGGGCGCTCGGGGCCAAGGTGACGGGGGGGGTGGTGGCGGAGCGCCTCCGTCAGCGCGTGGGGCTGTCGCCGAGCGGGGAGGGGGCGCCGGACGCGCTGGTGGTGTCGGCCAAGCGCAACGCCGCCGACGCGGCGCGGGTGATGGGGCAGCTCAAGGGGGCGGCGATGAAGCTCGGGCAGATGCTCGGCGCCGACCCCGACCTGATCGACCCTGAGTTCGCCGCCGCCCTCGCCACGCTGCAGCGCCAGGCGCCGCCCATGCCGTTCCGGCAGCTCAAGGAGGCGGTGGAGGGGCGCCTCGGCGCGCCGCTCCACGAGGTGTTCGACGCCTTTGACCCCCGCCCCCTCGGCGCCGCCAGCATCGGGCAGGTGCACCGCGCCACGCTCCGCGACGGGCGCGAGGTGGCGGTGAAGGTGCAGTACCCGGGGGTGCGCGCGTCGCTGGGGAGCGACCTCAAGAACATCGAGGCGCTCCTGCGGCTCGGGGCGGCGGTGCTGCCGCGGGAGCGCCTGAGCGGCTTTATGGGGGAGCTGCGCGCGGCGCTCGAGGGCGAGGCGGACTACCTCGCGGAGGCGCGAAACCTAGAGGAGTTCGCCGCGTGGTTCGCCAGCGAGCCGTTCGCGGGGGCGTCGTCGATTCGGGTGCCGCGCCCCGTGCGCGAGGCGGAGGGGCGGGCGCTGTGCGGCCCTGAGCTTTTGGTGATGGAGTTCGTGCGCGGCGTGCCCTTCGCCGAGGGGGTCAACGCGCTGCCCACCGCCGAGGCGCGGGCGGCGCGGGCGCGCCTGTTCATCGAGGCGTTCATCCACATGTTCCACGACCTCCACCGCCTGCACGCCGACCCGCACCCGGGCAACTTCCTGCTCGACGAGGAGGGGCGGCTGGTGATCTTGGATTTTGGGTGCGTGCGCCCCTTCGCCCCCGCGGTGGCCGACGGGGTGCTGCGGGTGCTCGCGCCCTTCTGGGCGGGGGACGCGGCGGCGCAGGCGCGGGCGCTGCGCGACCTCGGCTTTGGGGGCAAGCCCGGCGCGCCGCTGCCCACGCCCGAGGAGATCGCGGAGCACCTCGCGCTCATCCTCGCGCCCCTGGCGCGGCGTGAGCCGTTCAACTTCTCCACCTGGCGCGTGCACGAGGAGCTGCGCGCCTTCCTCGCGTCGCGCCTCCACTTCATCCACCTCGCCCCCCCCGCCGAGCTGCTCATGTATCTCCGCGTGGTGGCGGGGATCAAGGGGACGCTGAGTCAGGTGGACGCGGCGGTGGACATCCGCGCGCTCGCTCAGGCCTGCTGCGTGCGGCGGCGGGTGGGGTAGAGGGCGAGGAGGGCGAGGAGGCCGCCGAGCAGGGCGCCGAGGCCCCCCTGGCGCGCGGCGGGCTGCGCGCAGCTGGCGGCGGCGCTCACGGGGGCGCCCTCCGCCACCACGCGGGCGGTGAAGCTAGCGGCGGCGCCCACCTCGTCGGTGACCACGTCCGCGCCCACGGCGCGCACCTCCACGGCGAGCTTGTACTCGCCGGGGGCGGTGGGGGTGAAGGTGGGCTTGGCGTCGTAGGTGTACTCGTAGAGCGATTGCTCGCGGACGACGCCGCGGGCGTTGCGGATGGCCTGCGAGGCGCCAGCGGGGGCGTCGATCACGCTCCAGGAGTACTCCATGACCTGGCCCTGGCGGTTGGCGAAGAGGCGCAGGTCGAGGGAGTCGCCGGTGGCGACGAGGAAGCTCGGGGTGTAGACCTGCAGGGTGGCCTCGGGGTCGAGGCAGTTGGCCTGGTCGCCCATGACGGCGAAGCAGAAGACGTCGTCGCAGGCGTCGCCGGCGCCGTCGCGGTCGCCGTCGGCCTGGTCGGGGTTGGCGACGAGCGGGCAGCTGTCGTCGGCGTCCGCCACGTCGTCGGCGTCGTCGTCGAGGTCGCAGGCGTCGCCCTCGCCGTCACCGTCGGTGTCCACCTGGTCGGGGTTGTAGACGCCGACGCAGTTGTCGGGGCTGAGGGCGCCCACGTCAAAGACGCCGTCCTGGTCGGCGTCGGGGAAGCAGCGCCCGTCGGCGGAGTCGGCGGCGTCGGTGATGGCGGGGTCGAGGGGGCAGGCGTCGCTGGCGTTGGGGGCGCCGTCGCCGTCGAGGTCATCGTCGCAGGCGTCGCCCGCGCCGTCAGCGTCGAGGTCGGGCTGCGCGCCGCCCACGGCGGGGTTGGGCACGTCGGGGCAGGAGTCGGCGCCGTTGGGGGCGCCGTCGCCGTCGCGGTCGTCGTCGCAGGCGTCGCCCGCGCCGTCGCCGTCGCGGTCGGCCTGCGCGGCGTCGCTGGCGTCGAGGCACACGTCGCAGGCGTCGCCCACGCCGTCGCCGTCGCGGTCGACCTGGTCCATGTTGCGCACGCGCACGCAGTTGTCCTGCGGGTCCTCGATGCCGTCATCGTCGTAGTCATCGGCGTTCTGGTAGGTGTCGCCGAGGTCGGTGTTGGCGATAAGCACCGAGCC
>VGTA01000691.1 GCA_016874875.1 Deltaproteobacteria bacterium
AGGGGGCGGGAGGGGTCGAGGGTGGGCTAGGTAAATCTACGGATTTAGGGCGACCCGCGCAGACGAGAGGCTAGCACAGCGCGGGCGAGCGGCGCAAAGCGCTCCCGCATAAAAATCAAGGAGATCGGCGCGCGGCGCGCCCGCCGCAGGCTCGCGCCGAGGGGGGGCTCACGGGGCGGGCGGGGCGGGGGCGCGGCGGGGGCGGGGGACCTCGCCGGGGAGGCCGAGCAGGGCGCGGAAGGTGATGTTGATGCGCGCGCCCTGAGGCTCGCGTGCCCCCGTCTTGGGCACGCCGTGGCGCCAGGTGTGCTGCATGTCGCCGCCCATGACCATGAGGCTGCCGTGGTGGAGGAGCAGCGTCTGGCGCCCCTCGGGGGAGGAGCGCCGGCGCCCGCGGCGGTCATCGCGGCGCTCGCGGCGCTTGGGCTCGATCACGAAGCGGCGCGTGACGCCGAGGGAGACGGCGGCGATGAGGGGGTCGCGCCCGAGCTCCGCCTCGTCGTCGGCGTGCATGCCCATGTGGTCGCGCCCGTCGCGGTAGTAGTTGAGGAGCACGTGGTTGAAGGTGTGCCCGCAGGCCTCCTCCACGCGCGCCCACAGGGCGGCGAGGAGGGGGGAGGGGGGGCGGGGCGGGAGGGTCTGCCCCGAGTAGCGGTAGGGCAGCTCGCCGCCCCACGACATCAGGCGGGGCTGGTTGACTGAGCTCCCAAAGACCTGAATGGCGCGCTGCTCCCACTCCTCGGTCTCCACGAGGGCGCGCATGAGCTCGGCGGCGTCGTCGTCGTTGAGGAAGTGGGGCTCGTAGCTGATCCAGGCGCTCGGGGAGAGGTCCCATCGCCGCTTGGGGTGCTCGTCGGGGATGGGGGCGGCTGGGGCGGCTTGGGGGGCTGGGGCGGCTTGGGGGTCTAGGGCGTCTGCTGTCATCGCCTGCTCCTGTGAGCGCGCGCGCTTGGAGGAGGAGCGCGCCGCGTGTATAGCTCCTAGCACGCCCGCGCGCCGCGCACAAAGCCGCCCTCCGCCGCGCGCCCTCCCCGCACCGCTCGAGGCGCCCCCATGACCCTCCCCGCCGCGCCGCGCCTGCTGCTCATCGACAACTACGACTCCTTCACCCACAACCTCGCGCAGCAGCTCGGCGCGCTCGGGGCGCGGGTGGAGGTGAGGCGCAACGACGCCCTCAGCGCCGAGGAGGCGCTCGACGGCGGCTACACGCACGTGGTGATCTCGCCGGGGCCGGGGCACCCGCTCGTGCCGCGCGACTTTGGGGTGTGCGCGGCGCTCCTGCGGGAGCTGCCGCGGCTGGCGCGGGGGGCGCGGGTGCTCGGGGTGTGCCTAGGGCACCAGGGGATCGCGGCGCACCTGGGGGGGGAGGTGGGGCGCGCGCCGCGCGTGATGCACGGCAAGGAGAGCTGGGTGCGCCACGACGGGTCGGGGCTGTTCGCCGGGCTCCCCTCGCCGCTGTCGGTGATGCGCTACCACTCGCTGCGCGTGGTGGAGGAGTCGCTGCCGCCGTGCCTGCGCCCCTGCGCGTGGAGCGAGGACGACGGGGTGCTGATGGCGTTTGAGCACCGGGCGCTGCCGGTCTTTGGGGTGCAGTTCCACCCCGAGAGCGTGGGGACGCCGCAGGGGGCGGCGCTCATGGCGCGGTTCGTGTGGGGGCCCTGAGGTCGCTCGCGCGCACGTCCCGCTGCCACAGGAGGGCGCCGTCGGGGCCGCGCGCCTCGAGGGTCATCACGCGGTCGCGGCGGGGGCCGCGCACGCGGAGGAGGCCAAAGCTGCGCGTCTCGGTGACGAAAGTGCCCGGCACGCGGCGGGGGTTGAGGCGCTCCGCCTCGGCGGAGTCGGAGAGGCCGCTGGTGAGGGGGGAGGAGGTGAAGTCGTAGAGGGGGTAGAGGTGGGGGTCGTGGAGGACGTTGAGCTCTGTGTGGTGGCGGTCGCCGCTGAGGAACACCACGCCCTCCACCGCGCGCGCCTTGAGGCCCTCGAGGAGTCGGGCGAGCTCGCGGGGGTGCTGCGCGTAGGACTCGAAGTGGGCGTAGGGGCTGAGGACCTGCGAGCCGGAGGCGATGACCTTGAAGGTGGCGCGGCTGGCGGAGAGGGCGTCGAGGAGCCACGAGAGCTGCGCGTCGCCGAGGTAGCGGCTCTCGGCGGGGGGCGCCTTGCCGGAGGTGCGGTAGGTGCGGTTGTCGAGCAAAAAGAAGTCCACGTCGCCCCACGAGAACGCCCCAAAGGCGCCGGGGAGCTCGGGGAGGCCAAAGGCGGGGTTGCCCCAGTGCTCCTTGAAGACGGCGAGGGCCTCGCCCTTGAGCGGGTAGCTCCAGTTGCCGTCGTTGTGCCCGTAGTCGTGGTCGTCCCAGATGGCGTAGTGGCGCGTGGCGGCGAGGAGCGGCTGCAGGGCGGGGTGGGCGCGGTAGGAGGCGTAGCGGCGCGCGATGCCCTCCGCCGACTCGGCGTCCTGGGGGTTGAGGTACACCGCGTCCCCGAGCCACAGCATCAGGTCGGGGGACTGGGCGCGAATCGCCTCAAAGATCTCCACGCCGCCCCCGTAGTCGTCCTCGGGGTACTGGTTGAGGTAGGCGCAGGAGCCAAAGGCGGCCACGAGGTCGGGGGGGGGGGCGCGCCGGTGCCAGCGCGGCAGGGTCTTAAACCGAAGCGCCCCCGGCGCCGTCACCGGCGCGCCGCCCACGAGCAGCGCGTACTCGTAGGTGGCGTTGTCCGCGAGGCCGCTGAG
>VGTA01000692.1 GCA_016874875.1 Deltaproteobacteria bacterium
CCCTCGACGCCGCCGACGCCCCCGCCCCCGCCCCCGACGCCCCCGCCCCCGCCCTGCCCCCCGCGCTCAGCGCGCTCACGGGCGAGCAGGCGCTCGACCTCGTGAGGCGCTGGGAGGAGCTCGCCGACGCTTGGCGGCGCGATGAGCGGGACGCGCGCGAGCTCGAGACCGCCGCCGCGCGCGACGCCCACGAGCTCCCCGCCCTCGACGCCGCGCTCCGCGACGAGAGCGCCGCGCTCGCCGCTGAGGAGGAGCGCCACGCGCAGCGCGGCGACGCCCATGAGGAGGCGCGCGCCGCCCTCGAGCGCCTCGGCGAGGAGCGCGCGCGCCTCGCGCGGCTCCAGGAGGCGCTCGGCGCCGCGCGCGCCGACGCCGAGGCGCTGAGCGCGCAGCGCGAGCAGGCGCGCGCCGCCCACGCCGAGGCGCTCGAGCGCGCCCACGCCGCCAGCGTCACGCTGGCGGCGCACGAGGCGATGTGCCACGACGCGCAGCGGCGCTGGGAGGAGCAGTCGCGCGCCGCGCGGACCTCGGAGGAGGAGCTCGACGCCCTCTCGGAGACCACGCTCCTCGCCGCGCGCGTGGCGCTGCGCGAGGAGGAGCGCCTGCGCCAGGAGCTCGACGGCGCCCGCGCCCGCGCCGCGCAGCTGCGCGACGAGGTCGCGCGCCTGACGCGCGACCTCAAGGCCGACCGCCCCCTCGAGGAGCTGCGCCAGCACCTGCGCGACCGCCGCGTCGCCCTGCAGGACCGCCACAGCGCCGCCACCGGCGAGCGCCTCGCGCTCAGCGCGCAGCTCGCCAACAACCAAGCCCACAAGAGCCAGCACGCGCAGGTGGAGGCGGAGCGCCGCCGCCTCGCCCACGAGCTGAGCCGCTGGGAGCGCCTCAACCAGCTCATCGGCTCCGCCAACGGCAACACCTTCCGAGATTTTGCGCAGAGCCTCACGCTCGAGCTGATTCTAGAGCACGCCAACTGCTTCCTCCGCGACCTCGCCCCGCGCTACTCGCTGATGCGGATTCCCGACCAGGACCTCGCGCTGCAGGTGGTGGACCACGACTTTGGCGACGAGGTCCGCAGCATGCAGAGCCTGTCGGGCGGCGAGACCTTCCTCGTCTCGCTCTCCCTCGCCCTCGGCCTGTCGAGCACCTCGGCGCAGGACGTGCAGATTCAGTCGCTCTTTATCGACGAGGGCTTCGGCACCCTCGACCCCGCCTCCCTCGACCTCGCCATCTCGGTCCTCGAGAATCTGCAGGTGGAGGGGCGCCTCATCGGCATGATCAGCCACGTGGAGGGCCTCTCGGAGCGCGTGGGCCTCGAGGTGCGGGTTGAGCCGCAGGGGGGCGGGCGCAGCGCGCTCAGGGTGCGCCACCACGCCTAAGCCCCCGCGGCGCCGCTCGTTCCCCTTTATTGACTGCGCCCCCTCTTGCTAGTGTACCCTGCGCGCACCGCCCCCTCCCCCTCACGCCTCACGCGCGCGGAGCCCACATGGCAAAACACAGCACGCAGGGCCTCATCCCAACTCAAATCAGCCACGCGCTCCACAACGCGCGCCTGCGCCTGTCGCGCTTCTCGCTCACGGTGATCTCAGAGCAGGAGGAGAGCAGAGTCTTTGAGTTTGATGACGGCCCCGTGCGGCTCGGCTCCCTCCCCGACGACTGCGCGGTGGTGCTGCGGGACGAGCTCGTGAGTCGGCGCCACTGCCAGATCATCCACGACGGCGACCACTACATCCTGCAGGACCTGCAGAGCACCAACGGCACCTTCGTGCGCGGCGTGCGGGTCCGGGAGGCCTACCTCACCCCCGGCGCCGAGTTCACCCTCGGCAGCACGCGCGTGCTGTTCTCCGCCGTCAAGGAGGACGTCAAGATCACCCCCGCCACCCAGCCGCGCCTCGGGCGCGCCGTGGGGCGCTCCATCCAGATGCGCGAGATCTTCTCGGTCATCGAGAAGCTGGCGCACACCGACACCACCGTGGTGATCGAGGGCGAGACCGGCACCGGCAAGGACGTGGTGGCGCGCACCATCCACGAGGCCTCGCGGCGCGCCAAGCGGCCCTTTGTGATCTTTGACTGCTCGGCGGTGCCCGAGCACCTCATCGAATCAGAGCTCTTTGGGCACGAGAAGGGCTCGTTCACCGGCGCCATCATGGCCCGCGAGGGACTCTTTGAGCTCGCCAACGGCGGCACCATCTTCCTCGACGAGCTCGGGGAGCTGAGCCTCGACCTGCAGCCCAAGCTGCTCAGAGTCTTGGAGAACCGCCAGATTCGGCGCGTGGGCGCCTCGCGCACCACCGCCGTGGACGTCCGCGTGATCGCCGCCACCAACCGCCGCCTCGACGAGGAGGTGCGCGACGGGCGCTTCCGCGAGGACCTGTTCTATCGCCTCAGCGTGGTCCGCATCTTCCTGCCGCCCCTGCGCGAGCGCCTCATCGACATCCCGCTGCTCGTGGAGCACTTCTTGAGCAGCGCCCTCTTCAACCGCGACGCCGAGGGCAAGCCGCGGGTGCTGTCGCTCAACGCGGAGGTCTACGACGCCCTCGCGCGACACTCCTGGCCGGGCAACGTGCGCGAGCTGCTCAACGTCCTCGAGCGCGCGTGCAGTTTCGCCAGCGGCCCCACCGTCACCCTCGACGACCTCCCCCCGGCGCTCACGCGCGGCGGGGCGCGCGGCGAGGGGGCGGGGGGGCAGGGCGCGGGAGGGGGGGCG
>VGTA01000693.1 GCA_016874875.1 Deltaproteobacteria bacterium
CAGGGGGCGGGCGCGCAGGGGGCGGGCGCGCAGGGGGCGGGCGCGCAGGGGGCGGGCGCGCAGGGGGCGGGCGCGCAGGGGGGCGCGCCGGCGGGGGCGCGGGGGGAGGCGCCGGGGTGGCTCCGCAAGGTGCGCCCGTGGTTTGGGCACGACCGGCACTTCCACGTGCGCCTGCGCTGCCCCCCCGGCAGCCCCCGCTGCGAGGACCAGGCGCCGCTGCCGGCGGGGCCGGGGTGCGCGCGCGAGGAGCTCACGTGGTTCTCGGGCGCCGAGGTGCGCGCCCGCGCCGCCGCCGCGCCGGGCGCGGCGCGGGCGGCGGCGGCGGCGGAGGCGCAGCTGAGCGCCCCGGAGCGCGCGGCGCGAGCGGCGGCGCGGGCGGCGGCGCGGGCGGCGGCGCGCAGGGCGCGCGAGGCGAAGACCGCCGCGCTCTATCGCGGCTGCGCCCCCCTCGCGGCGCGCGCCGCGCCCTCGCGCGGGCGCTAGGCGCGAGGGCGCAGCGCGAGGCTCAGGGCGACGCCGGTGAGGATGCCGGGCTGCGGGCCGAGGGCGAGGGTGGCGAGGGCGGTGCCGGACCAGATGGCGGCGCGGCGGCGGTCGCGCCGCAGCCAGCCGAGGGGGGCCTTGAGGTCGATCAGCCCCACGACCGCGCCCATGATCATAGCGGCGAGGGTGGCGTGGGGGAGGGCGCGGAGGGCGGGGGTGAAGCGCCACAGCACGAGCAGCACCACGAGCATGGTGACGAGGGCGGCGAGGGGCGTGCGCGCGCCGGCGCGGTCGTTGACCGCCGTTCGCGAGAACCCCCCCGCCACGGGATAGCCGCCAAAGAGGGCGGCGGTGAGGTTGGTGGCGCCGAGCGCGAGCAGCTCCTGCCCGGGGCGCACCTCGTAGCCGTGGCGCGCCGCCACCGCTCTGCCGATGGCCATCGCCTCCATGAACGCCAGCAGCGCGATGCTGAGCGCCCCCCCGAGCATAGGCAGCGCCTGGGCGCCTGTGAGGGCGCTGAGGGCGCTTGTGAGGGCGTCGACGGAGAGGGTGGGCAGCCCCTGCGGCACCTCGCCCACGGTGGAGAGCCCGCGGGCGCGCCCGTCGAGCAGGGCGGAGAGGGCGGTGGCGGCGACGACGCCGATGAGGCCGGCGGGGACCCGGGGCGCGAGCGCGGGCAGCCCCTTAAAGAGGGCGAGCGAGGCGATTCCCACGGCGAGGGTGAGCGGCTGGACCTCGCCCGCCCGCCGCGCCGCCTCCAGGAGCGCCTCGTGCGGCGCGGCGCCGTCGTTGAGCTGCACGCCGAGCAGGTGCTTGAGCTGGCTGACGGCGATGATGAGGGCGGCGGCGGAGGTGAAGCCGCTCATCATCGCGTCGCTGAGGTGGCGCGCGAGGCGCCCCACCCGCAGCGCCGACATCGCGATGAGCGCCACCCCCACCAGCGCCGCGAGCGCCACCGCCCCGCCTCGGTACTGCGCGCCGCCGGCGGCGAACAGCGGGGTGAGCGTGGCGGCGGTGAGCAGCGAGTCCATCGCCACGGGCCCCACCGAGAGCGTGCGCGCGCTCCCGAGCAGCGCGTAGGCGGCGAGCGGGAGCGTGGCGGCGTAGAGTCCCATCTGCGGCGGCAGCCCGGCGATCAGGGCGTAGGCCATGCTCTGAGGGACGAGCAGCGTGGCGGTGGTGAGCCCGGCGCTGACGTCGCCGCGCCAGGCGCCGGGCGCCTGCTGGGCGAGACTCTGAAGGTTGGGCAGCAGCCCGAGGGCGGCGGGGGCGGGGGCGCGCGGTGACATCGGTCTCCCTCTCTGGGCGGCGGGGGCGCGGCACGCGGGGCGCGGCGCGCGAGAGGGGCAGATCAAGAGGCGTGCCAAGGCGAGCGCGGGGGCGCGCGTTGGGGTTTGCGTGCCTGTACGAGCGCTTGCGCGCGCCCGGGCGCCCGAGGGTCGCGGGGGAGAGGGCGGCGCGTGTCGCTTTTTTGAGACAGGCGCGACGCGGGCGCGACGCTACTGACAGATCGCCCCAAAGAACGAGAACCCATCGCTCACGCAGCGCTCCCCCACCCCCTGCACGTTACAGCACGTGAACGACGCCGGGCACTCCAGGGTGGGGCCGCACGCCAGCGTACAGAAGCTGCCCAAGAAGGTCTGCTCGCACCGCTCATCCGCCGTGCACGCCGAGGGGCCACCGCAGAGGGGCGCCGACGTGGACGACCAAGGCGAGACGGCGCGGTCGGCGCCGGTGAGGGCCACGCACGCGCCGGTGCCCGGGTCGCACGCCTCGCCCGCCGCGCACACCACCCCGTCACACGGGCGCGCCGCGCACTGCGACACCTGATCAGCGCACGCGCTCACCGTCTGCCCGTTGCGGCGAATCTGCACGCAGCTCAGGCCGTCCGCGCAGGGATTCTGCAGCGAGCACGACACGCCGCAGGCGAACGGCCCTGCGCCGTTGTTGTAGCGGAGGCAGTACGCCCCCGCGCCGCACTCGGCGTCCGAGGCGCAGGACGAGCACTGCACGGGGACGCAGGCGCCGGTGGCGGCGGCGCAGCGCTCGCCCTCGGCGCACGTGACGCCCGCACACAGGTCCACGCAGGCGCCTGTGGTGGGCTCACACGAGGAGGAGAGAGGGCAGTTGTTGGGGGAGCAGGGGGACTGCGCGCAGTCCGCGCAGGTGCAGCTGGCGGAGCCCTGAGGGCACGAGAGCGCGCGCGCGGCGTTGAGGGGGC
>VGTA01000694.1 GCA_016874875.1 Deltaproteobacteria bacterium
GCTCCATCAACGGCCTCCTCGTCAACGGCGCCGCCTTCCGCGCCGCCGCCCTGGTGAACGGCGACGTGGTCAAGCTCGGACACGTGAAGCTGCGTTTCGTGGCCCCGGGTGACCCCTACGTCTTTAGCCCCGCCGACGTGGAGCAGGTGACGGTGGAGCAGGGCGGACAGGGGCGCCTGGTGGCGCTCATCGTGGCGCTCGCGCTGCTGGCGTGGCTCGCGGGGCAGTATATGGCGCCCGCGGGGCAGCAGGGCGCGGGGTCGCAGGGCGCGGGGTCGCAGGGCGCCCTGACGCCGCCCTCGCCGCCGCTCGGGGGAGAGGGGCGCGCCTCAGGTGAGGGCGGGGGGCGCGAGGGCGGGGGGCGCGAGGGCGGGGCGCGCGAGGGCGGGGCCGCTGAGGTGAGGGCGGGCGGCGCGGAGGGCGGGGCGCGCGAAGAGCAGGGCGCGCCTAGTCCCCGCGCAGGGGCGCCCGGCGCGCCGCCCGCGCCGTGAGGGCGCCTGTGACGCGCCTCTTGAGCGCCCCGCGCCCCCGCGCCGCCCGCGCCGCCCGCGCCGCCCTCGCCGCCCTCGCCGCCCTCGCCGCCCTCGCCGCGCGCCCTGAGGGCGCCGCGGCGCAGGCGCCCGCCGCGCCCGCCGTGGACCCGGCGGCGGGGCTGCGCCCCTTTAACGCCCGGCGCTTCTCGCCGCCGATGGACGCGCAGGGCCTCGCCGCCGTGGAGCGCGCCGTGGGGCTCGACACGGGCGACCTCAACCTGAGCCTCACCACGGACTTCGCCTTCTCGCCCCTCACGCAGCGCCTAGCGGCGCCCGGGGGGGCGGCGCGGGAGGCGGCGGTCATCGACCGCTACGCATCGGGGCAGCTCACGCTCTCCGTGGGACTCTTTGGGCGCCTCACGCTCGGCGTCAGCCAGCACCTCTTGATCATCCGCGGCGACCTCGACGGGGAGGGCGGCGCGCCCCCCTACTCCACCGACGGGCTCGGCGACACCCACGCCCTCGTCAAGGTGATCGCGCTCGACAGCCGCCGCGCCCCCGTGGGCGTCGCCCTCGCCCTCGACGCCTCCTTTGACCTCGGCGCCGCGCACCCGCTCGCCACGGAGGGGCGGCGCCCGCTGCTCACGCCGTGGCTGGTGGTGGACGCGGAGTGGGAGCGCGTGGAGCTGAGCGCCAACGCGGGCTACGTGGCGCGCGCGGCGGGGGGGCTCGACGCCCCGGCGGGCGACCTCGCGCGCCTCGACCCGATCACCCTCGGCCCAGAGCTCGCCTACAGGGCGGGCGTGGCGGCGCGCTACGTCCCAGGCTTCTTCCACCAGACCCTCGAGGCGCTCGGCGCCGTCCCGCTAGGCGCCGCGGCGCGCGGGGCCTCGCTGGAGCTGATCACCGCCCTGCGCCTCATCTTTCACCAAGGCTCCCACCTCACGCTCGGCGTGGGGCGCGGGGTGCTGCAGGGCTACGCTGACCCCGCCCTGCGCGCCTTTATATCGATCACCTTCCAGCCCACCGACCTCGACAGCGACGGGGACGGCGTGCCCGATTCCCGCGACGCCTGCCCCCGCGACCCTGAGGACAAGGACGCGTTTGAGGACGAGGACGGCTGCCCCGACCCCGACAACGACCTCGACGGCCTCGTGGACCTCTATGACCAGTGCCCCAACGAGCCCGAGGACAAGAACGGCTTTGAGGACGAGGACGGCTGCCCCGACCAGGGGCGCGACCTCGACCGCGACGGCGTGCCCGATGACCGCGATGAGTGCGACCTGTTGCCCGAGGACCTCGACGGCTTCGCCGACCAGGACGGCTGCCCCGACCCCGACAACGACAACGACACGGTGCCCGACGCCGACGACTCCTGCCCCAACGACCCCGAGGACTTCGACGCCCACCAGGACGCCGACGGCTGCCCCGACCCCGACAACGACGGCGACGGCCTCCCCGACCGCCGCGACGCGTGCCCCAATGAGCCCGAGGACAAGGACGGCTTTGAGGACTCCGACGGCTGCCCCGACGGCGAGCCCAAGCCCTCTAAGGTCAAGCTCGGGCGCGGGCGCCTCGATGTGAACGGCGTGGTCTACTTTGAGCTCAGCCGCGCCACCATCAAGCCCGAGAGCTACGAGCTGCTCTTGGAGATCGCTGCCTTCCTCAACGACCACCCCGAGATTCAGGGCGTGGAGGTGCAGGGCCACACCGACACCCGCGGCGACGCCGCCAAGAACCTCGCCCTCTCGGAGGCGCGCGCAGCGGCGGTGGCGGACTTCTTGGTGGAGCGCGGGGCGGTGCAGGCCGCGCGCCTCAGCAGCCGCGGCTTTGGCGCCTCGAAGCCCATCGCGGCGGGCGCCTCAGAGGAGGCGCACGCCAAGAACCGGCGCGTGGAGTTCCGCATCCTGCGCTAGCCCCCCGCCGCCCGCCGCCCGCCGCCCGCTCACCGCCCGCTCACCGCCGCCCGCTCACCGCCCGCTCACCGCTGCCCGCTCACCGCTCACCGCCCACAAGGATTCGCTCGTGCGCCCACGCCCCTGCTCAGCGCCGCTCTGCGCCCCCCACCCCCACCCCCGCCGCGCCCGCCGCGCGCTCCTCTGTGGGGCGCTCCTCGGCGGCGCGCTCTTGAGCGGCGCCCTAGGGGGGTGTCACCTCTTGAGTCCCCAAGAGGAGGGCGGCGCGCCGGGCGCGGTCTCGGGCGGCGCGCCGGGCGCGGTCGCGGG
>VGTA01000695.1 GCA_016874875.1 Deltaproteobacteria bacterium
AAAGCGCTCAAGCTAAACCGCCACATGCACCCACGCCAAGAGGAGCGCCCCGTCCCCGAGGAGGCGGTAGCGGTCAGCGCCGCCCGCCCACGCGGGGCGGCCCCAGAGGGCGGCGAGGGCGCAGGCGACGAGCGCGAGGGGCGCGAGGCGCTGCGGCGACAGCCAGAGGGCGAGGGGGGCGCTGAGGAGCGCGAGGGCGGCGAGCCCCGCCCCCGCCCCGCCCGCCCCGCCGCGCTCGTGGCGCGCGAGGAGCGCCACGTTGAGCGCGGCGCACAGCCACGCGAGGGCGCTCGCCGCCGCGCCCACCCACAGGGGCGGGGGGGCGTCGAGGGCGAGGGGGGGCGCGGGCGCGCCGCCGAGGCGGGCGCTCACCCCCGCGAGGGAGACGCCGAGGGCGTAGCCGAGACTCACGAGGCGGGGCTTGAGCGCGGCGCGCGCCCGCCCCCGCGCCCCCCCCTGCGCCCCCCCCTGCGCCCCCTGCGCCCACCAGAGATAGCCGGCGCAGAGCGCGCCGAGGGCGAGGCCGAGGGCGAGGGTGGGGGGCGGGAGCGCCGGGAGGAGGGCGAGGCCGCCGAGGGCGCTCAGGAGGGCGAGGGCGCGCAGGGCGGGGCGCAGCCGGCGGTGGGCGCGGCGGCGGGGCGAGAGGGGGCGGGCGGCGGCGAGGCGCGCGCGCAGGTCGAGCAGGTGGTCCACGCTGTAGATGAGCAGCGCCGCCGCCGCCGCCGCGAGCGCCACGGCGGGGGGCTGCGCGGCGCCCCAGGCGCGCGCCACCGCCCCGCTCACGCCCGCGGCGCCGAGGGCGACGTCGAGACTCAGGGCGTGCGCCGCCCGCCACGCGCCGCGCCACTCGCCGCCCGCGCCGCCCGCGCCGCCCGCGCCGCTCACGCCTCGCCGCCCCCCCCCGCCCCGCCCCCGCCCGCCGCGTCGAGGTGGGCGGCGGCCCACGCGCGCAGCCCCTCGCTCTCCGCCCACGCCGCCACCTGCGGCGCCAGCGAGGACGCCGCCTCCTCGCGGAGCGCCGCGAGGCGGTCGGGGGGGCCGAGCAGCTCGCGCAGGGGGCGCGCGCCCTGCTCCGCCACCAGGGCGCGCAGCTCGGCGACGAGGGCGGCGCGCACGCTCTCGCGCGAGAGGTTGTGCGACACCACCTCGGGCGCGAGGCGCGCCCACTCCCGCCAGTCCACCCCGTCGAGCAGCCCCCCCGCCGCGCGCTCGGCGTCGGCGGCGAGGTCGCGCAGGGGGCGATTCATGAGCGCCTCGTAGAGCTCGAGGCGCGCGGCGCCGAGCTGCTGCGCCACCTCGGGGGCGCTCAGGATGAGGGCGAGGCGCTCGAGGAGCGCGTGCATCGACGACTGGATAAAGCTCGACACGAGTCCCTTGAGGTGCCCCTCGAGCTGCTCGCCGAGGGCGCCGGCGACGCCCCCCTGCAGCACCCCCGAGGCGGCGCGCGACGCGACGCCGAGCAGGCCGCGACTCGCCGCGCCCAGGAGCCCCCCGCCCTGCCCGCCGGGCTTGGCGGCGGCGATGAAGCGCTCGAGAATCTCTCGCACGAGCTGGCGCATCACGTGCTCCGTGACCTCGTGGTGGGCGAGGGCGCGGAGCTGGCGGGGGCCGAGCTGGAGGGGGCGCAGGGCGGCGGCGCGGAGCTCCGCGTCGAGCTCGGCGGTGAGCCACTCGCGCAGGCGCTCCCCCCGCGCCGCCGCCTGCGCGCGCAGCCGCTCCACGGCGCGCGGCAGGTGCTCGGCGATCAGCTCGCCCGTGTGCTCAGGGTCAAAGAGGCGCGCGGCGCGCTCCACCCACTCCTCGGGCTCCACCCAGGCGGCCAGGGGGCGCGACACGGCGAAGTCGAAGCCCGCGCCCACGAGGGCGCGCGCGGCGGCGGGGTCGGCGAGGGCGGCGAGCAGCAGGGCGCTCGGGGCGAGGGGCGCGGCGGGCGGCGCGGCGGGCGGCGCGGCGGGCGGCGCGGCGGGCTTCTTCTTGGGGGGCATGTGGACTCCCGTCTCGCGTGCGGAGGGCGTGTGACGCGACGCGACAGACGCCCTTACTCTCTGCGGGCGGCGGCGTCCGCTGTCAACCGCCGCCCGCGCCGCGCCGCGTCATGCGCGTTGACCGCCCACGGCGAAGTGGGTAGCTTGAGTCGCCCCCCTCGCGCCCCCCGCTCCCCCAAGGACCCTATGCGCCCTCGCCTCCCCCGCGCGCTCGCCCGCAGCGCCCTACTCGCCGCGCTCGCCCTCGGCGGGTGCTTCCCGCCCGCCGTCGCCGACAAGGTCAATACGCGCGAGGTCGCCCCCTTTACGCGCGAGTGGGGGCCCGTCAGAATCGACGCGCGCGCGTCAGAGCTCAACTGGCGCCCGAGCGTGACGTTCGCTGAAGATGAGCAGATGACCTTGCGCAACGAGCTCGCGGCGGCCCTCGAGGAGGTGTTCAACGGCAACCGGTCCACGAGCGCCAACGTCACGCCCGCGCGCTACCGCCTCACCGTCAACGCCTCTGACTCGAACAACCTGTGGGCGGTGGTGCCCTGCCTCGTGTACTTTGTGGTCTTGGGGTGCCCGTTCTCGCGCGACAGCGCCACCGTGGAGCTCGACGTGCAGGTGGGGGACCAGATCTATACAGCGCGCGGGACGGGCTCCGCCTTCCGCGGCCTCTACTACAACTCCGACTACGGCACAGGGGTCATGCTCGCCGCCGTCAGCGACG
>VGTA01000696.1 GCA_016874875.1 Deltaproteobacteria bacterium
CGAAACTGTGCGGGTGCGCGAACCGCTCAAGGCGGGGCGCGAGGGCGGCGCAGAGGCTGTGGTGCACCACGCGGTCGCGGAACTCCGCCGCGCAGATCTGACGCGGCTTAGGGTCGCTCACCACAAACACCCGATACGGGCGCGGCGCGTAGGTCCCCGCCGTGAGCTCATCGCGTAGCAGGAGGCACTCATCCTCGATGCGCGCGAGGAACTCGAGCGCGGCGCGGCTGCGGGGCGCGGCGCGCGCGCTGCGGCGTGCGGCGCGCGCGAGCGGCAGCAGCCCGCTCACCTCCTCGAGCGCCACCCGCGCCCGCCTCACCCGCGCCCCTCCAGGTGCCGCCGCCACCCCCCCAGCATGCGCCCCGCCTCGGCGAGCGCCGACTGATGGCGGTCGTACTGCGCGTGCGACATCGCCTCCTGCGCGTGCGCCTGCCGCACGAGCACCTTGAGCGCCGCCAAGTGCTCATCGAGCCGCCGGAGGCGCGCGAGGCGATCGACGGCCGGCTGGAACTCGAGGGAGGAGAGCAACACCAGCCCATCGAGCAGGTGCTGGTTGATATAATGCGTGAGGTTAGGGCGAAAGCTCGCCGTAAAGCGGCGGGTGTCCGTCATGAGCGCCGTGGTCAGGCGCTCCCAAGCCACGAGGAGCGGCGCCGCGTCGCTCACGGCTCCTCCTCGCGGAGGGGGTCATAAGGCGGGCGCGGCGAGCGATACGGCCCCACCATCAAGCCCAAGATGGCCTCCCCGTACAGACGAAGTCGCTTATCACCCACCCCGCGCACCGCGCGGAGCTGAGCGAGCGTGGAGGGATTCAGCGTAGCGATCTGCACGAGCTGCTCATTCGTGAGCACGATAAAGCGACTCTTGCGCTCAAGGCGCGCCACATCGCTGCGCCACAGCCGCAGGCGCCCGAGGCGCTCCCGCAGCGCGAGGTCCGTGGGCGCCGGGTCCTCAGCCTCAAACCGCCGCCGCGCGCGCTCGTGGGCGTCTCTGCAGATCTCCTGCCGCCGCGCCTCGTGCGCCTCGTTGCTGAAGTGAGGGGGCGGCGCGGGTGGGGGCGGCGCGGGTGGGGGTGACGCGAGCGTGGGCGACCCGAGCGCGGCGAGCTCAAGATAACACCACCACAGCGGCCCCCCCTCCGCCTCAAGGACCGCGTGCTCAAGATACACCACCCGCCCCTGAGCGCGGAGGGCGTCGAGGGCGCTGGGGCTCTCGCGGAGGGGGACGCAGAGCACACGCGGCTCCGCCCCCGGCGCCGGGGTGCGGCGTGAGAGGTCTTTCATCTCGGGGGGCTTGCGTTTTATGCTGTGTGATGATTGTTTGCGCAGATGGTATACCCTAGACTCCCTTGAGTCAAAAGCCCTTATTCAACACCGGCGGCGATCATGCTAAGCGCCGCTCACAGCGCAAGACCAAGCACACGAAGAGAGGAGCGCCCCTTGAAGCGGACACACAAGAGCACATCGACCCTGATCAAGAGCCGAGGAGGGCGAGTCGCCGAGCACACGCTCAAGACGGTGAGCCTGACGATCGGGGCGCTCGCGGCGACGGTGACGCCGCGGGGGGGTGAGGTGGTGAGGGTTGAGCGGGCGGAGGCCGTGGTGCCAGTCCCGTTGATCATCGGAGGACTCAAGCTCCTCTACAAGGTCTACAAGGCGACGCGGCCAGATGAGCTGAGCCAAAAGTCGCGAGAGGCGATCGAGGAGGTGCTGAGTCGGCAGACGGCGCAGGGGTTTGTGCCGCTCAGCGCACTTGACAGCGCAACACGGAAGAAGCTCGGGGCGCAGGGACGGCTTGAGCTGGGGATTGATCAGCTGCATCAGCACCTAGACGCGTGGGGGGACAAGCTGCTGCAGGGGCAGGGGGAGATCAAGGAGGAGCTGCAGCGCGTCTTGGAGGAGGGGCGTGCGGGGCACGCGCTGACGCAGCAGATCTTGGGGCACATGGTGCAAGCGGAGCTGCAGGCGGGGCTCAGGAACCTGAGCGACGCGGTGAAGATGCTAGAGCAGAGCCCGGAGAACCTGCAGCGGGCAGAGCGGTCGTTCCATGACGCTAAATCTTCTCTAGTGAGGCACATGGAGTTTTTACGCCAAGAGGAGCGTGCGGGGCGGATGGCGGGGGTGGAGCAGTGGACGGTGCTGCGGTTGGCGCTGGGCAACTGCTATCTAGGGCTAGGGCTCCCGGATGAGGCGCTTGAGGAGCTCCGCGAGGTGATGGCGGCGCCCGTGGACGGGGATGGGTTGGCGCGTCTGCGCGAGCGGCTGCCGCAGGAGCTCGATCTTGCGCAGAGTCGTTTCTTTGATGACCGCTCCGCCTCGGTCGAGACGCGGGTGTTGGGGTTGCGGTTCGCGGAGCGGCGCCTGGGGGAGTGGCTTGAGCAGGTGAAGGAGGAGCGCGGGCGGCTGAAGGCGCTGAAGGAGGCGGCGCTGGAGCTGGTGACGAAAGACGAGGAGCTCAGCTCAAAGTGGGCGCCGCTGGCGGGGGACGCTGAGCGTCAGGCGCAGGCGACGGAGGACGAGGCGGCGCTTCAGGCGTTGATGTTCTTAGGGGCTGAGTTCTCTCGCGGAGGTGTCTCGTGGGTGACGATCCCGGCGGGGTCGTTTCAGATGGGCTCTCAAGACGGCGCTAGCGATGAGAAGCCGATCCACACCGTGACGCTGAAGGCGTTTCAGATGTCGAAGACGGAGGTGACGGTGA
>VGTA01000697.1 GCA_016874875.1 Deltaproteobacteria bacterium
CGCGGGGGCGGGGGGGGCGGGGGGGGCGGCGGGGGCGGGGGGGGCGGCGGGGGCGGCGGGGGCGGCGGGGGCGGCGGGGGCGGCGGGCGGCTCGCGCTGAAGCCAGCGCGCCACCTCCACCGGCAGCGCGGTGGGCGGGGGCAGCGCCTCGCCGCGCTCGAGGGCGCGCAGGAGGCGCGCGGCGCTCTGCGGCGCAGCCTCGCCGCTCAGGTCGAGCCACAGGGGCACGTCGCGGTAGGCCTCAAAGCGCGCCGCCATGAGGCGGGCGAGGGCGGGCAGCGCCGGGTCAACGCCGAGGTGAGGGCGCGCGGGGCCTTGGCGGAGGCGGGCGCGGAGCGCCTCGGGGGTGCCCCAGAGGGTGACGAGGGCGCCCACCTCCGCGAGGGCGAGGCGCGTCTCGGCGCGCAGCGCCGCGCCCCCGCCAAGCGACACGACCGGCGCCCCGCCCCGCGCCAGCTCCCGCAGCGCCCCCTGCAGGAGCGACGCCTCCAGCGCCCGAAAGACGCCCTCGCCCTCCCGCGCCCACACCTCACCCACGGGCGCGCCGTACTCGCGCTCCACCAGCGCGTCGAGGTCCAGGTGCGGGCGCCCGAGGAGGCGGGCGAGCAGCGCGCCGAGGGTGGACTTGCCCACGCCCGGGGGCCCCCACAAGAAGAGGGGCCCGCTCAGGGGCGCGCGCCGCGCGAGCGCCTCCCGCGCCGCCCGCGCCGAGGGCGAAAAGAGCGCCACCGCGGGGCGCTCCACCTCAGCCGACATCGCGCCCGCTCCCCATCAGCGGGTGTTGACGCGCGAGGCGAGGCGGTTGATCACGCGCGGGGTGATAAAGATGAGCAGCTCGTTGCGCTGGCTGCGCTCGGAGTCCGAGCGGAAGAGCGCGCCGATAATGGGCACCCGCGACAGATACGGCCACTCCTGGCTGCCCGTGCCCGCATTGCTCGTGTAGATGCCGCCGATCACCGTCGTCTCGCCGTCCTGCAGCAGCACCTGCGTGCTCGCCTCCTTCTTGAGAATCGTGGGGTCGCCGCGGGAGCCCACGTTCTGAAAGTCGGGGGTGTCGTTGCTCGCCTTGAGCGAGAGGTAGATGTTGCCGTCCTGCGTCACGTGCGGCGTCACCTCGAGGCTCAGCGTGGCGTCAAAGAACGTGGTCTGAACGCCCTGCGCCGAGATCTGCGAGATGGGGATGCTCACGCCCTGGCTGATCAGCGCCCGCTTGTTGTCGAGGGTGGTGATCTTGGGGCTGCTGATGATCTTCACCGAGCCGCGCGTGGCGGCGGCGCTGAGGCGGACGTTGAGGTTGAAGGTGCTGTCGAGGTTGCCGAGGGTGAGCCCGAGCGCGCCGCCCGAGCCGGCGCCCACGGAGGCGGGGAGGTTGATGAGGAAGTTGGGCTGCTGCGGCACGCCCGCCGGGCGCACCTGCTGGTCATCGGCGGCGCCGCCGAGGGTGACGTTGCTCGGGAAGAGCAGCCCCGTGGGATTCCCCGACGCGCTCGAGCGCTGGAGGCGCCCGCCCCACTGGATGCCGAGGGTCTTCTCGTTGACCTTGTTCACCTCCACGATGCGCGCCTCGATGAGCACCTGCGGCGTCTGCGTGTCGAGGCGGCGCACGAGGTCCTCCGCCGCCTCGATGTGCTCCTCGGTGTCCTTGATGATGAGCGTGTTGGTGCGCAGGTCAAAGCTCACCGTCCCGCGCTCGCTCAGCACCCCCTTCACCTGCGTCACCATGTCCTTCCCGTCGGCGTGATTCACCGTGATCAGGCGGATGAGGATGGGCTTGAGCTGCTCCTTGATCTGCGTCTTCTCGAGCTCCGCCTTGCGCTCCGCCGCGATCACCTCCCGCGGCGCCACGCGGATGATGTTGCCGTCGCGCACCATGTCGAGGCCCTTGGTGCGCAGGATGATGTCGAGCGCCTGATCCCAGGGCACCTGGTTGAGCATCAGCGTCACGGAGCCCTTCACCTCATCCGAGGTGACGATGTTGACGCGCCCCGCCTCCGCCAAGAAGTTGAGCACATTGTGGATATCAGCGCCCACGATGCGGATGCGGATGCGCTTACCGAGGTAGCGCTTCTTGCGGCGCAGGTCGCGCGCCGCCCCCCCCGCGGGCTCCCCCCCCCCC
Source organism: Deltaproteobacteria bacterium (assembly GCA_016874875.1). Lineage (GTDB taxonomy): Bacteria > Myxococcota_A > Bradymonadia > UBA7976 > VGTA01 > VGTA01. The sequence continues at coordinate 2,117 of VGTA01000697.1, forward strand.
TGGAGCGCGGGGGCACCCGCCGCCTGCGCGAGACCATCGAGCTGCGGGCGCGGGGCGTAGAGACTCCACAGCAGCGCCCCGCCCTCATAGGAGAGCGTGTAGGGGACCTCCGCCGTGAGCCGCGCCTCAAGCGCCACCACCCCCGGCGCCTCCGTGTAGATGGAGAGGCGCGCGGCGGGGAGCCCGAGGGCGCTCGCGTCGATGTGGCGCTCCGCGGCGGCGGGGAGCGACACCCCCTCTAGGAGCACGCGCGGCGCGAGGGGGTTGGAGTCATCGAGCCGCGCGCGCGGCTCCCGCGGCAGCCGCACGCGCAGCCGCGCCGCCCCCTCCTCAAGCGCTTCCCCGCCCTCCTCGCCGGGCAGCTCGAGGAGCACACCCTCGATGGGGATGAGGGCGGCGTCGCCCTCGGGGGCGGGGGCGGCGGGGGCGGGGGCGGTGGGCGCGGGGGCGGTGGGCGCGGGGGCGGTGGGCGCGGGCGCGGGCGGCTCAGCGCGGACCTCAGCGCGGGCGCTGAGGGCGGCGCTGAGGGCGGCGCTGAGGGCGGCGCTGAGAGGGGCGCGGGGGGCGGGGGCCCGAGGGC
>VGTA01000698.1 GCA_016874875.1 Deltaproteobacteria bacterium
CCCCCCGCCCCACCCTCGCCGGGCACCGCCCCCCCCACTCCCCCATCCAGACGAGCCACTACGCCGGCACCGTCGCCCACGCCGCCCCGGCGCGCCACGCCACGTACCTGAGCGGGGGCGCGCCGCAGGGGGCGGGGGGGGCGGGGGCGGCGGGGGCGGCGGGGGCGGCGGGGGTGGCGGGGGGGGGCGCCGCGCCGCATGAGAAGCCGGCGGAGGTCAAGGCGGCGCGCGGCGCGCGGGAGCGGGAGCGCGCCGCGCAGCTCGCCCGCTACGCGCAGCACCGGGTGGTGCGCGGCGACCTGAGCTTTGACCTCGTGCTCATCCCCGAGGGGGAGGCGTGGCTCGGGCGTGACGACGGCGACCCCGCCGCGCGCCCCCGCCACCGCGTGCGCATCACGCGCCCCTTCTTCCTCGGCGTCACCCCCGTCACGCAGGCGCTCTACACGCGCCTCATGGGCGAGACGCGCTTCAAGTTCCCCCACCCCGACGCTCCCGCCGACAGCGTGAGCTGGCTCGACGCCGTTGAGCTCTGCAACCGCCTCTCGCAGCTCGAGCGCCTCGAGCCCGCCTACGACGTGTCGCTCAAGGGCGGGGTGCGCTGGCGCCGCGACGCGCAGGGCTACCGCCTCCCCACGGAGGCCGAGTGGGAGCACGCCGCCCGCGCCCACAACACCTACCTCTACGCCGGCGGCGACCAGCTCGACCCGCTCGGCTGGTATGACGCCAACTCCGAGGGGCGCACCCACCCCGTCCGCCAGCGCGCCCCCAACGACTGGGGCCTCTACGACATGAGCGGCAACGTCTGGGAGTGGTGCTTTGACACCTTCAAGGACACCGCCTACCAGGCGCGCGCCGCCGAGGGGGCGGTGGCGGAGGACCCCGCCGTGGAGGGCGAGGGGCAGCGCGTCCTGCGGGGCGGGAGCTGGTCGTATGAGGCGGAGGGCGCGGAGCTGTCGTTCCGCTCTCGCCTCGCCCCCCACTTCAAGACCTCGCGCATCGGCTTCCGCCTCGCGCGCACCCCGCGCCTGCAGCAGCGCTGAGGGCGCCCTCACGCCCCCGGCGCTTGGTGCACCACCACCTGCGGTAACGGAATCTCGATCTTCCGCTCCATGAACCGCTCCATCACCCGCTTGCGGTAGAGGCGCGCCATCTCCCACTGGTAGCCCGCCGTCACGCGCAGGCGCACGCGGTACACGACGGCGCTCTTGTCAAAGGCGTTGATGCCGAGCACGTCGCAGGCGAGCACGTTGCCGCCGTAGACGGGGTCCACGCAGAGCTGCTCGCCGATCTCATGCAGGCAGTCGATCACCGCCTGCGGCGGCACGCTGTACGACACCCCCACGTCCACGCGCGCCTGCGACCACTCGCGCGTGCAGTTGCTCACCTTGCCCACCTGCCCGTTGGGGATAAAGTGCACCACGCCCTCCTCGTCGCGCATAATCGTGAGGCGCAGCGTGATCTGCTCGATCTTGCCGAAGGTGTCTTGGATTCGCACCACGTCGCCGATGTTGTACTGGTTCTCGAGCAGGATAAAGAAGCCGGCGAAAAAGTCCTTCACCAGCTCCTGCGCGCCAAAGGCGATGGCGAGGCCGAGCACGCCCGCCGAGGCGATGATCGGGGTCACGTCCACCTGCACCGCCTTGAGCAGATAGATGACCATGAGCGTCAAGATGAGCAGGTTGCTCGCCGCCTTAAAGACCTGAAAGAGCGTGGCGCTGCGCTCCTGGCGCTCCTGGCGCTCGCGGTCGGTCATCGACTGCCCCGACTTCTCCAAGAGCACGTAGCTGAAGGCGCGCTCCCCAAAGCGGCGGATGAAGCGGCTCGCGAAGAGCGCCACGAGCGGAATCAGGCAAAAAGACACCAAGATCCACGCCGCGGCGCTCAGCTTCTGGCGGAGGCGCTCCTCGCGAATGGCGTCGATCTCGCCCGTCGCGGACAGGTCGTCGAGGGCGGCGCCCCGGGCGCGCCCGCCGAGGAGGCGGCGCGTGGGGCGGGCCAGCTGCGCGCGCTCCGCCGCCAGGCGCGCCTCGGTGTCCTTGACCTGCCCCGCGCTCCGCTCTAGGAGCCCCTGCGGCGCGAGGGTGTCGCGGAGGCGCGCGAGGGTGGCGGCGTAGGACACGTAGAGCGACCACGCCCGCTTGAGCGACGACACCGCCTTGAGGCGCTCGTCGAGGGTCTGCAGGGGGCGGTCGGGGGCGGGGGCGCCGTGGCGCGCCGCCGCCAGGGCCCACTCGGGGTCGAGCTGCGCGAGCACGCGGGCGCGCTCGAGCTCTAGGCGCTCGCCGAGGCGCTGGGTGACGGCGGCGAGGGCGCCCTCGAGGCGCGCGAGCACGTCGCGCTGCTTGTCCACGCGCTCAAAGGCGCGGCGCGTGAGGCCGAGGCGCTTGTCGAGGCGGCGCTGCTGGTCCTCGAGGCGCAGCAGCTCCTTGTAGAGGCCCTCGATGAGCTCATCGAGCGCCTTGGTGTTCTTGGAGTGGACGAGGTCGAGCAGCAGCTCATGCCAGCGCTTGTCGGCGTCGATTCGGCGCTTGAGCTCATGGGCGCGCTGCGTGGCGGCCAGACTCACCGGCGCCCCCGCCCCCGCCTGCTCCTCGAGGGGCTCCTCCGACGCCTTGGCGCTCTGCGCGAGCAGGTCGAGCAGCTCGCTGAGCAGGTCCCCCCACCCCTTGAGGGCGGCGCGCACGGGC
>VGTA01000699.1 GCA_016874875.1 Deltaproteobacteria bacterium
CCTGGAGGCGTGCTTGGAGTTCGGGGTGCCGGTGGTGGTCACGAGCTATGGGGACCCCTCGGCGCTCGTGGCGCGCGCGCACGCAGCAGGGGTGTTTGTGATGCATGATGTGGTGAATCTGCGCCACGCGCTGAAGGCCCAGGAGGCGGGCGTGGACGCGGTGATCGGGGTGGGGGCGGGGGCGGGGGGGCACGCGGGGCAGGTGTCGCCGCTGGCGCTGATTCCTTGGCTCTGTGATTCGCTCCGTGTGCCTGTGGTGGCGGCGGGGGCGATCGGGACGGGGGCGCAGGCGCTGGCGGCGCTGTCGTTGGGGGCTGAGCTGTGTTATATGGGGACGCGCTTTATCGCGACGCGTGAGTGCGGGGCGCCTGAGGCGTATAAGGAGCTGGTGACGCGGGCGTCTCCTGAGGAGATCGTGTATACGGACGCGGTGAGCGGGGTGCACGCGAACTTTTTGCGCTCTACGCTCCCGGAGGTGGGGCCCCGCTCTCGGTCAGAGCCGCATAGGCGGTGGCGTGATGTGTGGAGCGCGGGGCATGGGGTGGCGCAGGTCTCGTCGGTGATGACGATCTCGGAGGTGGTGCAGGAGGTGGCGTGGGGGTATTGGGGGGCGCTGGGGCGGGTGCGGGGGTTTGGGCAGGGGGAACAGGGGGGACAGGTGCCAGGCACCTGTTAAGTGTACGCTCTCCCTACATAAAGCGCTACCCCCTCCACCGGAAACCGCACATCCGGCACCCGCGCCCGCGCCTCCACCGCCGCCCTCAGGCGCCTCGACGCCTCCCAGAACGCCTCCCGAAAAGCGCGATACGCCCGCAGATACCCAACGAACACCCCCGAACAACGCGCGCGACACAGCGTCCGCGGGCGGCGCGGGCTCGCGCGAGGCTCAAACACGGGCTGCTCGCACACCGCGCGCGCCCCCAAGACGCTCAGCCCTTCCCCCACGTCCCGCGCCCTCCCGCGCTGCGCCGCCCGCTCCTCGAGCGCCTCACGCGTGGCCTCCTCACCCCACCCAACACAGCGCGCCTGATACTCCTCATCGCTCAGCCCTGCCCAACGCGCAGGGCGGCTCAGCGCCACAGGGATGCGCCGCGTAAAATCCTCCTCCGTCAGCGATCTGCCGCGGCGGGTCTGCTGCGCGTAATGCCAGCCCGTCCTGTCCACCCACGCCCCCTCCACGCCCACCCCGGCGCACAGCTGCGCCCAGCCGTGGTGCCCGGGCCAGTCCCGCGGGTGCGCCACCAGCCCCTCCTTCACCGAGTTCTTGAAGAGATACAGATAAGCGTCGACCAGCGACTCCTCATCGAGCAGCTCGTGGCTATGGTAGCGCCCCTCCCACACATGATCACGCCACTGGTGGACACGGCACAGCTCACGCGCTAGGTTTGAGCTCAAGTGGCACATGAAGCGCGACTTTGAGGCGGCGCGCTCGGAGCTCAGAATCAAGTGCAGGTGGTTGCTCATGATCACATAGTGGTGCAGCCGGACCTCATCGCGGTGCAGCTCAAGGGCGCGCGCGAGGCAGCCCGCGATCAGGGCGTTCTCCTCCTCAGAGGGGCGCAGCAGGCTGTAGCCCTGAGTGCAGCGGGCGGTGACGAGGTGGGTCGCCCAGGCGGCAGACTGATAGCGAAGGTGACGGGACATGGGAGACTCCAAAGACAACGAGACGCCTTGGTGAGAGAACACCCGTCCACCCTCTCGCCGTTTCTGTGACGCGCCCCGCGGCGCCCTCCTGCGCCTCACCGTCGTACACCTCCGTAATTCTGTAGTCCTATCAAACAGATAACAGGTGCCTGGCACCTGTTATCCCTGTACGCCCACCACCACCTGCCGAATCGACCGAATCGCCCCCTCCTGCCGCGTCAACCGACCCGCCCGCTCAATCAAATCCGCCACCTGCGCCCCGCTCAACGGCCCATCCATCAACGCCAGATCATACGCCACCCCGAACTCATCAAAATCCACATGCGCGCTCGCGATATTACTCACCCCCGCCTCATAAATCGCCTCATCGATCGCGCGCTTCGTCCCACGCGCCGTGCTATGACACACCATCAAGAGCGCCTGCCCCGCCCGCGCCTGCGCCGACAAGCTCAGCTGCACCCGCGCCGAGAAGGGTGTATCGCGCACCGCCCCGAGCGCCGAGAACTCCCCAAAGGTCTCCGCCACCCGCCGCGCGATCCGCGGCTGCGCCTCTTGCGTCGAGGCGCCGATGTGAGGAAACACCGCCACCCGCGGCTCCTCTCGATAAGGATTCACCCAGCCCCCCTGCTGACGCGGCTCATCCGGATACACATCCACCGCCGCCCCCTTCACCGCCCCCGCCCGCACCGCCGCCAGCAGCGCCTCTGGCGAGTGCACGAACCCGCGCGCGAAATTCACGAACACCCGCATCCCCTCAGGGCACTCCGCCCCCAGCTGCATCAAGTGGCGCTCCGTGATCAGCCCCTCATTCGACACCCCCTGCACGTCACGCGCCGACAAGTGCACCGTCACGCACTCACACGCCCGAAAGAGCGAATCCAGCGAATCGTGCGGCGTCCACCCCAGCTCCTTCCCTAGCTCCACCGACACCTGCCGCGTATCAAAAAAATGCACCCTCATCCCCAACCCCGCCGCCGCCCGCGCCACCCCGCGCCCGATGTTCCCCAGCCCCACCACCCCGAGCCGCTTCCCGAGCACCTCA
>VGTA01000700.1 GCA_016874875.1 Deltaproteobacteria bacterium
CGAACCCATCACCTTCTCCCACAGCGCCTGCGTCACCTGCGTCTGCCCCATCCAGAACCCCCGCGTCAGCTTCACACGGTGGCGAGGGCGCTCATCACCATCACCCACCCCGTCCTGAGAGCCCATCCAGAACTCCCCCGGCGGGCAATAAGACATCTTAAACTCCACCCCCCGCACGCTCACCGTGACCACCTCCCCCGCCGCACTCGGCAACACAATGGAGCGGGACTTGACGGCAGCAGCGCGCTGAGTGGCGCTCGCGCTCGGCTTTGCCTCCGGGGCGGCGGCGATCGACTTTGCCTCCGGGGCGGCGGCGCTCGGCTTTGCCTCCGGGGCGGCGGCGCTCGGCTTTGCCTCCGGGGCGGCGGCGCTCGGCTTTGCCTCCGGGGCGGCGGCGCTCGGCTTTGCCTCCGGGGCGGCGGCGCTCGGCTTTGCCTCCGGGGCGGCGGCGCTCGGCGTCGGCTCGGCGGGGGCGGGCGGCTCCACATCCGCGGGCGCTGAGGGGGCGCTCTTGAGCAGAGCCCGTTGGCGGCGCTGCTCCTCCTTGAGCTCGCTCGGCTTGAAGGCGTGCGCCCTGCCCGCCCGCGTGCGGCCCGCTCTCGCTGACCCGCTCTCGCCGTCCGTGGGCCCCGCGCGCCACGTGCGCTTCTCTCCGAGGATCTTCTCTTTGAGCAGCCTCTCGATCACCTCCTCGCTCAGCTCATAGAACCCGTCACGCGCGGCGCCCCCCTCAAACCAGCGGCGCGTGGAGGCCTTGATCGCCTCTAGCACCTCACGCGGGTCCCCCTCTCGCGTGCTCAGCGTGAGCGCCGCCTCGAGGTTCCTCACCGCACCCTGCTCCGTGAGGTTGGCGGAGCCCACGTAGGCGATCCCCTCTCCCCCTTGCAGCTCAACGCAGATCACCTTGGGGTGAAAGAGCGCCCCCCCGTAGGCGCACACCCCGCAGCGCCCCCCCGCGCCCTTCACCGCCTTGAGCAGCGCCCTCGCGTCGTCCTCTGAGGTCCCTTTGTCGTTGGCGCCCACCACCACCATCACCTCGCCCCTGTTCTTCTTGATGCCCTCCATCAGCGGCTTGATCATCGCGAGCCCCCCGTCGCTGAAGTAGCCGCTCTGCACGTAGAGCGCGGTCACGGCTCGCGGGTCAAGGCTGAGCAGCCAGCCCGCGAGGCTCTGGGCTTTGTCGTCTGAGTCTTGGCTGTAGATGTATTTCATCTCGTCTCCTTTTCTTTAGGCATGTGGGCGGGCGGTGGGCTGTGTCTGTGTCTGTGTCTGTTCTGAGCCGCGCGTCTATATCAATGCCATGCGGCGGCGAATGGGCAATCCATGAAGACTCAAGACTCAAGACTCAAGACTCAAGACTCAAGACTCAAGACTCAAGACTCAAGACTCAAGACTCAACCTCAGAAGCCGAACCCCGAGGACATTCCCGCGGTGGGCGTCACTCACCCCCCACGACCCAAGACGGCAGCCGCTCAGGGCGCTCAAGCGCCCGCGCGGTCAGGGCGGCCGGGGTGAGCGGCGGGGCCGCGGCGCGCGCGGCGCCGCGCGGTCTGCGCGCTAAGGCGATGTCGATGAAGGCGCCGACAGAAACTGAGACGATCGTGGCTAAAGAGAGGATACCACGCTCTCCGTATGTACTTCTCTCAAGTAAGCTCCCGATTGTCATCGCCCCGAGCAGCACCGGGATCCCCGCTCGCAGTAGGAGCGAGCGCACCACCCGCTCGCCAGGCGCTGAGCGCCGACCTTCTAGGTTTGCGACGTGAATGATCTGTGGCGTGACTAAGAAGTTGATGACCGACATCAAGGCCAAGAGGCCCCCGACGCCCTCAACGCCCTCATACTCTTGGCTCATGGAAGAACTCAACACGCTCCCAAACAGAGAGGCTAAGTCGCTCATCAGGATGTAATGCCCATACCACTCGCTCTGCTCCCCCCGCGCCTCCTCCCTGCCCCAGCCGTCGCCAGCGCCCTCCTCCGGCGCCGCCTGCGCCCACGCGGCAGAGGGGCTGGGGCTGAGGGCGCCTACGAGACTCGGCGGCTCGAAGAGCGAGAGGCGGGGGGGGGCGGCGGAGGCCCCCAGGGGGGCGAGGGCGCTTAAGAGGGAGAGCAGGAGTGCTGAGAGCAGGGGCGCTGAGCAGCGCGACGTGGTGCGCATGAGGAGACTCCTGAGGGCGTGGGTCGAGAGGGGGCGTCGCTTATCCATCACGAGCGCTCTTGATAGATCAACCCAAAACGACCGTTATGCGCTGACAGCTGAGGGCTCGCGCCCCCCGCTACCCCCCCAGCGCCCCCCACACCGCCCCCAGCGCCCCCCGGCGCGCCTCCTCCCCCGCCCACCCCAGCCCCCCCGCCGGCGCCCCCTCCGCCCACACCTGCAGCACGCGCGCCGACTCCGCCGCCCACGCCGCGTAGCGCCCCTCCAGCGCCGCGCGGAACGCCGCCCCCCCCGCCGCCGGCAGCGCGCGCGACTCGCCGGTCTCGGGGTCGCGCGCCCCCTCGGGCGGGGGCGCGAGGTCGGCGGGGTGGCGGAGGGCGAGCGTGAGGCGCGGCCCGCGGCGGGGGGGGGCGAGGCGGGCGCGGGCGCTCAGCTCCTCGGGGGTGAGGGCGCCGCAGAGGTCGGAGAGGTGGACGAGGGCGGCGCGGGGGGGGGCGCGCAGGGCGGCGGCGCGCAGGGCGAGGAGCG
>VGTA01000701.1 GCA_016874875.1 Deltaproteobacteria bacterium
GTCTACGAAAGTGTCGCCCTCGCGCTCGTCGGCGAGGCGGACGGCGTGCGGGACAGCGTCGAGGGAATCGTCGAGGGAATCGTCGAGCGCCTCGTAGTCGGAGAGGGCGGCGGGGAGCTCGCGGGTGATGGCGCTGAGCGCCTCCGCGATGCTGTCCTCATGGCTGAAGAGGTCCTCGAGCGCGAGGTGCTGCTGCGGGTTAGGCGCCGCGGTGGGCGAATCGCCCCACGGGAGGAGCGGGTCCACCGGCGCGTCGCCCGCCCCCGCGCCCTCCGCGGGCGGCGCGGGGTGGCCCACGAGGTCTCGCATATAGGAGGCCAGCTCCGCCGTCAGCCCCTCATCCCCCCCCGCCCCGCCACCCCCGTGGCGGTCGCCGCCCGCGTGGAGGTCATTGAGGTCATCGAGGCCATCGAGGCCATCGAGGCCATCGAGGCCATCGCCCCCGTCGATCTCGTTAAGCGCCCCGCCCCTCTCATCGCGCGGGAGGGGCGCGAGGCTCTCAAGGCCCCAGAGGTCATCGCGGCGCCCGTCGAGGGCGGGGGGCGCAGGGGGCGCAGGGGGCGCAGGGGGCGCAGAGGGGACGGGGGCGACCGCGAGCGCGGGGAGAGGCGTGAAGCCCTGGCGCCCCCACAGGCTGCGGGCCAGGGGGCGCCCAAAGAGGGGAGACGCCTGCGCCGGCAGCGCGGCGGCGGGCGCGGCGGCGGGCGCGGCGGCGGGCGCGGCGGCGGGCGCGGCGGCGGGCGCGGCGGCGGGCGCGGCGGGCACGGAGGGCTGGCGACGCAGCTCCACCTTCACCTGCTGCTTAGGCTCAGGAATCGACAACAGCGCCTCGCTCAGGGCCTCCGCGAGGTCCTCCGACGGCGCGAGGCGGCGCGCGCGCTCGCCCTCGGGGCTCCAGGCGGGGACCTCGGCGGGCGCGTCCTCTGGCGCCGCGAAGGGCGCCACGATGGGCGACGCGTGGAGCATGGCCGACAGGTCAAAGGATTCGCCGGGGAGGTTCTCCGCGAGGGCGTCGAGCGTCTGCATCTGCGCCGCGGCGGCGCGCAGCTCAGCGGCGAGCGCCACCTCCGCCGCCGCGCCCGCCCCGCCCGCGTCGAGCGCCTCGGGCGGGGGCGCTTGCCCGAGCAGGGCGCGGGTGGCGCGCACCTCGCTGAGGAGCGAGAGGGCGCGGGCGGCGCGCGCGGGGAGCGGCGAGGGGTTGATCTGAGAGGTCACGGGGCGCTCCTGCGGCTAAAGACCAAGGGGGCGCACAGCCTCGGCGCGAGCGTGCCCTCCCCCCGCACTTGAATGGGCGAAGATTCGCGCAGCGTCAAGGACTCCCCGAGGGCGGCGCGGTCGCCGTGGAGCGTCACGCGCGTCACCACCCGCGGCGCGCCGCGGCGCGACTGTGACACGAGGGCGAGGCCGCCGTCGCTGAGGGTGACGGCGGAGCCCACGGGCAGGCGCCCGAGGGCGCGCTCAAAGGCGCTCAGCGTGAGCGGCGAGAGTCCCGCCGCGCCTAGGGCCGTCATAGCGCGCGCTGGGGACTCCGCGTGCCGCGCGTGCACGTAGAGATGCGCGCCATAGACGAGGTCGGTGAGGAAGCTCTGCGCGAGTCCCCCCGGGTACAGGCGCTCCCCGCGCGCGGCGCGGGAGGGGAGGTGGGCGGCGGACGCCGGGCGGGGGGCTGGGGCGCGCTGCGCCTCGTAGGCCACCACCACGCGCTGAATCACCGCCTCGCTCACGCCGCCGAGGTCGAGGAGGCGGCGCGTGAGGGCGGGGCGGAGGAGGGCGAGGTCCTCAGCGGCGAGGCGGGCGAAGAGCGCGGTGCCGCCCTCGGGGTCGTCGGGGTCGAGCGCGCCCGCCGGGAGCAGCGTCCACCCCTGGAAGGCCTGCAGCGCCGCGGCGGCGAGGGCGGAGGTGGCCTCGGGCTCGAGCTCGAGGGCGAGGCTGAGCGCCACGCACAGGCCCGCCGCCTCCACCGCCCGCAGGGGGAGCGCGCCGCGCGCGTCGGGGGGGGCGAGGAGGTGCAGGCAGCTGAGGAGGGGGGCGGCGGCGCGCGGCAGGTCCACGAGGCTGAGCGCCACGCGCTTGAGCGCCGAGAAGCGCGGGGCGCGCCCCGCCGCTGCGTCCACATAGAAGGCGCGGGTGTCGGCGAGCGCCTGCGCGTACCAGGCGCACACCCGCGCCTCGAGGCGATCGTCCTTGAGGAGCGGGTGCACCTCGCCGATCTTGAGGCGGCGGAAGCGGGCGTGGGGCACGGGGTAGTCGTGGATGGCGCCGCGCCGCTCCTTGACCACCTTGACGAAGGCGCTCAGCAGGGCGGCGAGGTCCGCGCGCGTCACCTCGGGCTCCACGAGCAGCTCGTTGACGCCGAGGTGGTCAAAGACCTTGATGAGCGCGCGCACGTTCTGGAAGGTGCTGAAGTCGAGCTTCACCTGCCGGCGGTTGACGAACACGTTGCCCTCGAGCGCGCGCAGCGAGATGGGGGCGCGCAGGAGCGCGTGCAGCTCGCCCACGAGGCGCAGGGCCTCCTCGTAGGGCTGCTCGAGGGCCTTGTTGTCGAGGTCGTAGAGGCCGGCGGAGCGCAGCAGGATAAAGACGGTGTTGGTGAACTTCTGCGCGAGCTCGTTGAGCTTGGCGTCGCGCCCATCGAGGTCCTGCAGGGCGTTGAGGCGCCC
>VGTA01000702.1 GCA_016874875.1 Deltaproteobacteria bacterium
CGCCCCGCGCCGCCATGCTCGCCCAGCTCGCCCTGCTCGCCCTCCGCGACAACGAGCCCACGGTCTACGGCGCCCTAGTAAGCGCGATGGACGACGCAAGCCTCCGCGCGCATGAGGACGCCGAGTGCACCCTGCGGTACGATGCCCTCGATGAGCAGGGGCACCCCCTCCCCGCGGGCCACACCTGGTACGATGTGCGCGCCGCCGTGGACGCCGCGGACGAGGAGGCTCAGTTCCTCCTGCGCGAGGCTGAGCTGCGCGAGGCCGCCCGCGAGGCGGTGCGCGCCGCCGAGCTCGCGACCACTCGCGCCCGCGAGATACTCGCGACCTTGTGCGCGCAGGCGGGCGCGGACGCCTAGTAGCCCCGCCGCGCCCGCCGCGCCCGCGCCAGAGCCGCCCGGCGAGGAGCTGTACGACCGCCCCCATAGGAGGCCCCATGAACCGCCCGCGCCCGCGCCCTCGCGCCATGCGCCCCGCCGCCCGTGACCACCGCGGCGCAGCCCTCGCCCGCCTTGATCAAATCCGCGCCGACGTGGCGCGGGAGACAGGCACCCCCGCGCCGCCGCCCCTCGCGCCGCCCGGCGCCCAGCCGCACGAGTACCCCACGCCCGCGCCGCTCGACCAGCTCGACCCGCCCGCGCCGCTCGACCAGCTCGACCCGCCCGCGCCGCTCGACGGGGCCGCCCCGCCCGCCACCGAGAAGCGGCAGGGGCGCCCCGCGGGGCGCACCTCGCACCCCGAAGGGCTCAAGGCGGAGGCGCGGGAGCGGCGCGCGCGGGGGGAGGCGCTGGGCGCCATAGCGGCGGCGCTGGGCGTCGCGCAAAGCACCGTTCACGCCTGGACACGCGCCGCGCCCGCCGCGCCCGTCGAGGAGCCTCGCGCGCCCGCCGAGGAGCCTCGCGCGCCCGCCGAGGAGCCTCGCGCGCCCGCCGAGGAGCCTCGCGCGCCCGCCGAGGAGCCTCGCGCGCCCGTCGAGGAGCCCGCCGCGCCAGAGCCGCCCGGCGAGGAGCTGTACGACCGCCCCCACCGCGACCCCGCGCCCACCGCGCCTAGCCCCCTCGCTGCGCTACTGCGGGCGCTCAGCGAAAGCGTGCAGGCCAGCGAGCGCGAGCTAGCCGACCTCCGCGAGGCGCTCAGCGCGGCGCGCGAGGCGCTCAGCGCGGCGCTCTCGCGTATCGACAACGCGCTAAAGCGCCCTTAGACGCACTTTGAGCGCCTACCCGCCACCCTCACCTAGACCGAGGCGTGAAACGCAAACAGCGCGCAATTTATGACGCGCTAGACACAAGGCGCGGGGCGCTGAGCGCGGCGCGCCTCCTCCCCCCCCCGATACAGCGCGCCGAAAAGCCAAGCGCCCCACCTCGCCGACGGGGGCGGGGCAGGGCGCGAGGGGCGCGAGGGGCGCGCGAGGGGGCGCGGGGGGCGCTTAGACGGCGCGGTAGGCCTCGACGACCGCGCTGTACACCTGAGCCCAGGTGCGGTAGTCAGGGGCGCGCCAGCCCTGGTCGTCGAGGACGGTGGCGTCGAGCGCGGAGGCAGCCAGATCGCCGGGCCACTCAGCGAGGGCGAGGCCCTTGACCTCAGCGTAGCCCTCCCGGAAGGCGTCGATCAGAAAATCGGCCACCACGGGATCGACCTGCACGAGCGCCACGAGCGCGGCGGGGGCCTTAGCGGGATTGTACGCGCGATCAGCGGCACGGCGGGCGGTGGAGTAGTTGTTTGACATGAGACGCGGCCTTTACGGGGCGAGGGGTGGAGACGACACGGCGCGAGGGGCGCCGAGAGACGGAGCGGGGCGGGGTGCGCCCTTGCTCTTGTAGGTGTAGCACCGAGTGGTGACACACGCAAGAGAAAAATGAAACTATTTTTTAGGCGCCCCGCGCCTCAAGGGCGAGGCGCACCCAGACGCGCGCGAGGTAGGCGGGCGTCACGCCGTGCGCGGCGGCGGTGCAGCTGAGGGTGGCGGCGAGGGCGGGGGAGAGGCGCACGTGGACGCGCACACCCGCGCGGGGGCCCGGGAGGGGCGGGGGGAGGGGGGCGCCGAGGACACGGGCGGCGGCGAGCGCCCCGCGGGCGAGGGCGGCGCGGGCGCCGGCGGCGAGCCCCTCCGCGCCCACCTCAGCGGCGAGGGCGGTGAGGGGCGCGAGGGCGTCGGCGGGCAGGCGCAGGGTGACGGCGGCGGCGCTACTCATCGGCGCCCCCCGCCTCAGCCTCCGCGCCGGGATAGCCCTCGCCCGGGCAGTAGCACAGGGCGCCGCCCGCGAGGGGGATGAGCCCGGGCGCCTCGACGAAGCGCGCGAGGCCGAGGGCGCGGCAGGTCGCCAGGTCAAGCTCAGCGCCCGCGAAGGACGGGAGCACACCGCGGGCGGCGGCGGCGAAAATCAGCTCGCGCTCACGCTGAACGGCGGGCCAAAGCGCCGCGGCGCCCTCGCGGACACGCGCGGCGAGCGCCTCAGCCTCCGCGGCGAGCTCGCGCAGGTAGGGGGCGGGGGCGCCCCCCTCGACGGCCTCGCGCAGGGTGACGGCGCGCGCGCCCAGCGCCTCAACGCCCTCGACGACCTCGCGGGGGCTCACGGCGCCACCTCGCCCGCGCTCGCGCCCTCGCTCTCACCCTCGACGGGCTCGCCCAGCACATCAGCGAAGGCGCGCGCGACAA
>VGTA01000703.1 GCA_016874875.1 Deltaproteobacteria bacterium
CATCCAGCGCCACTGCGCGCTGCTGGCGGCGGCGGCGGGGGAGGAGCGGGAGCGCCTCGCGCGCCTCGCCGCCCTCGGCCGCCGCGCCCTGTGCGGCGTGGGGGCGCCGAGCGCGGCGGGGCGCTGCCCGCACGCGGCCACCTGCGAGGGCGCGCGCCGCCCCGAGGCGCTCCCCCGCGGCCTCACCATCGCCACCCACGCCATGGGGCCGCTGCTCGAGATCCCTGAGGGCGCCGTGGTCCTCATCGACGAGCTGCCCACCCCCGTGCGCGCCCACGCCCTCACCGCCGCCGACCTCGCCCCGCTCGCCGGCGGCGCGCCCCCCCTCGCCGGGCCGCTCGCGGCGTGGGCGGCGGCGCGCCCCGCGCTCCGCCCCTTCGCCGCCGCCGTCCTCGCCGCCCTGCGCCGCCTCGAGGAGGAGGGCGCCGCCGCCCCCGCCGCCCCGCTCGCGCCGCTCCACAGCGACGCGCTCACGCCCGCGCAGGCCCTCGCGCTGCTCGACGGCGCGCGCCCGCTGGCGGCGGCGGCGCTCGCCCACGACCTCAGCGCCCCGCCGGCGCACGCCACGCGCGGCGAGGGGGGCGCGCCGGCGAGCGCCCTCGTGAGCGGCCTCGCGGCGCTCGCCGAGGGGCTCGCGCGGGGGGCGTGGCCGGGGGCGGTGCAGGTGTGCTGGCGGCGGGGGCGCGCGTGGCTAGAGGTGCGCGAGCGCTACGCCCTGCCGCGCGCGCCGCTGGTGGCGCTCGACGGCACCGCGCAGCGCAGCGCGCGCGTGTGGGGCGCCCTCGCCGCCGCCGCCGGGTGCGCGGCGGAGGTGCGCCCCATCGCCGTCGTGGGCGAGGCGCCGCTGTTCGCGCGCTGGGTGCCCACGCAGCAGCTCCGCTCCTCGCAGCTGATCGAGCGGCGCGAGGGGGGCGCGTGGCAGGTGGAGTGGCGCCCGCGCGCGTCGGCGAGCCTGCGCCGCGCCGCCTTCACCCTCGCCGAGGCCGCGCGCGACGCGGGGCTGGCGCCCGGGCGCCCCGTGGGCGTCCTCGCCGCCAAGCACGTGGCCGACGCGCTGCGCCTCTCCTGCGAGCAGCCCTGCGACCCCGCCTTCGACCCCGCCGCGCCGCGCGCCCGCGAGGTGATCGAGGCGCTGCGCGAGGCCACGGCCCACCTCACGCTCACCGTGGGCCACCTCGGCGCCCACGACGTGGGCAGCAACATCTACCACGGCGTGGAGCTGTTCGCGCTCCTCGGCTCAAGCAAGCCCGACTGGGGCGCCACCCTCGCCGACCTGAGCGCGCTCGACGTGCCCGCCGAGGAGCTGCCGGCGGTGTACGCGCAGCTCACCGCGGCGCGCGACGTGCAGGCGCTCGCGCGCGCCCGCCACCTCCGCCGCCCCGGGGTGGCACTCCTCTACATCGGCGACATGGACCCCCCCACGGGGCACGACCTCCCCGACGTGCGCTGGGAGCTCACCGAGGCGGCCCACCCGCGCGCGAGCGGTGACCAGCTCGATCTAGAGGACCTCGCCGCCGAGCGCCTGCTGCGCGTGGGCTACCTCTGCCCCCCCGACCTAGAGGCGCGCTTTGGGCTCAAGCGCGCCAAGGCGCGCGCCCTCTGCGAGCGCCTCCAGCGCCGTTTCGACCTCATCACCTGGCCCATCCGCCCCCCCGCGGGCCGCGGCCGCGACACCACCGCCTACGGCCTCGCCGCCGCCGCCCCCCGCCCTCGCCGCTGAGGGCCGCCCCTCTCAGCACACCCGCTTGCGAATCCGCGAGAGCGTGGCGTGATAGCGATTATTGACCGTCGTCTCCGTCATCGACAGCCACCGCGCCACGCACGCCGACGTGTTACGGCTAAAAGTTTTAGCTAAGAAAATCTTGCGGTTATCCGGAGTCTCCTCAAGGAGCACGTCGAGCGCCTCCACGCGAAAGTCCACCTCATGGCGGAGGCGATCCTCGTTATGCGCCAGCGCGCTGATGTCATCGAGGTCAACGCTCACGCCGCAGTCGTTGGCAGCCTCGCCCATGTGCAGGAGCGCCTGCAGGTAGCCCACATTAAAGGTCTCCTCAAGCTCTTGAAGCGAGCTCATCATCTGGCACACCTTGCCCCGCTGGCGCCGCAGAGCGTTGAGCTTAGCCTTGGCGACCCCCTTCAGCACAAAGTACCTCATGGCCTCAAAGTCACCCATCTGGTGCAGCATCTGAAGCGTGGGTGAGTCCATCATGCGGTAGTACAGTCCCAGCGTCTCATCTTCCCACTCGTTGATATACTCTCTGTGCTCCGGATGATTGAGATTCGAGACGATCACGTCCCACACGATCGCCATCATGCTGTCGGGGCGCGCGCGGCGGCGGTGCTCATGAGGGTGAGAGACGCGGTTGGCGTGGGAAGCGGGGTTGGCGCGGCGCTTGGCCATGAAGGCGTTGGGGGAGGAGGGCGGGGGGAGCTGGCGCTGAGGTTGGCGGGGGCGCTGGGGGCGGGGCTGGGTTTGGGTTTGGGTTTGGGTTTGGGTTTGGGTTTGGGGCTGGGGCTGGGGCTGGGGCTGGGGCTGGGGCTGGGGCTGGGGCTGAAGCTGACTACGGTAGGTCTTAGTCATGGGCGCTCTTCTCTAGGCAGGAGTGTTCAGGCCATGTGCGTCTGCTCTATATATGAACACCTCAGCGCGCGCC
>VGTA01000704.1 GCA_016874875.1 Deltaproteobacteria bacterium
GGCGGGGGCGGGCGCCTCGACCACCTCGACGGGCGCGGGGGCGGGGGCGGGCGCCTCGCCCACCTCGACGGGCGCGGGGGCGGGCGTCACGACAGGGGCGCGGCGCGCCTCGAAGGCATCGACGGCGGCCATACGCGCCTCGAAGCGCGCCTCGAAGGCCGCTTGATCGAGCGTGGCGCGCGAGGGGCCGCCGGGGGTGTACTCTGAGCGGGCGCAGCGTGTGGCGAGCCCGTTGGAGTCGAGGGCGTAGAGCACGGCGGCGGCGGCGTCGCGATCAAATTGAAACCAGGCGCAATCCCCCTCCAGCGTGGCGTAGCGGGCGAGGTCAAGGCGCTCGAAGGTGCGGGGCGACACCTTGAGCCCCCAGCGGGGGGCGGGGGGTGCGGCGAGGCGGGCGGCGAGGTTGTCGAGGCCGGTGAGGTCAGAGAACACATAGCGGGCGGCGGTACCGTCGGCGAGGAGATCAACGATCTCGACGCGGAGGCGGGCGCCGAGGCGGGCGCTGAAGCCGGGGGGCACGGACACCTTCACGCGGAGCTCAGCGGAGGGGGCGAGCACCTCGACGGCGGCGCCGTGCTCATCGCAGCGGGGGGCGAGGTCAACATCCGCGGCGGGGGTGATCCCGTAGTGATACCAGCCGAACGCGGCGCGGATCGCGAGGGGGGAGGAGGCGGCGAGGAGCGCGGCGGCCTGGGAGAGGAGGGAGGGGGCGTGAGACATAAGACGCAGCCTTTGGGGCGAGTGGTGGAGACGACACGGCGCGGGGGGTGTGTGTGTGCGCCGAGAGACGGGGCGGGGCGCGGGGTGCGCCCTAGCCGCTCTATATGTAGCCCCATTCGATGACACATTCAAGGGGGAAAAGAATTTATTTTTAGAGGGGGGCGCGCGGGGGTATAATGCGCGGGAAACAAAGGGGGCGCCGTGCGAGACAGCGACGACAGCGACGACAGCGACGACACGCTAGACCCGTCGGGCTTTAGCGCCTGGTGCGACCAGCGCCTCCGCGCCACCTCGCGGGCGGCGTGGGCGTTGAGCCGCATATTGGACGCTTACGAGGAAGAGACGGGTGAGGCGCCGCCGCCCCCCTCCGAGGCGCTCGCGCACCTCGCTGAGCGCTTCGAGGTGGACGGCGCGGGCGGCCAAGACCCTTTGATCGCGGCGGCGCGCCGCTACTGAGCGCCGCCCTCACCAGACACCGAGGAGCCAGAAATGAGTCTACTTTTCACCGACCTAGTTAAGGCGATGAAGCCCGCCGCCAAGACCTCCGCGCCGAGTGAGGAGCGCCTTAACGAGTTGCTCGCGCAGCTGTTCAGCAGCGCCACGGACGTTGACGAGGAGGAGAGCGCCCCCGCGCCCAAGAAGAGCGCCGCCCAGAAGGGCTACGGCCGCAGCTACAAGGGCGAGATGGACAAGGGCAGCCTGAGCTACTTTGAGGGGAGCGGGAACGGGCGCGACGACGCGCGCGCGGCGCTCGACAAGGCGGCGGAGATCGAGATTGAGCTAGACGACGAGGAGGACGAGGAGGGCGAGGAGGGCGAGGAGAGCGAGGACGCCGGCGAGATGGACAAGGGCGCGGCGATGAGCGACAAGGAGAAGCGCCGCGAGCTGATGAGCGCGGCCTATTCGATGGTTGACAACCTCAGCGACGAGGAGCTCGCGAGCTTCCTCGCGGCGCGCGAGGTGCGGAAGGCGCAGATCATGGGCGTGCTGAGCCAGCTGAGCACGTGCGAGTTAGGCGATCTTGTGAGCGCGGAGGGGGCGCAGGGCAAGCGCGCCGTGGACGCCAAGCAGGTCACGCCGTGAGCCAGGGGGAGCGCGTGGAGCTGGGCACGGAGCCGCCGCGCCCGCTGGATGCGGCGTGGGGGGAGGCTGTGGCGCTGATGATTGACCCGCTCGCGCTCGCCGCTCAGCCCTCGCCGGCGCAGACGCCCGCACAGCTAGACGGGCTAAGGGGGCTCGCGGCGCGCGAGGCGTTCCTGGCGTACCTCCGCGCGCCCGGGCCCTCGCCCTCGCCCTCGCCCTCGCCCTCGCCCTCGCCCTCGCCCTCGCCCTCGCCCTCGCCCTCGCCCTCGCCCTCGCCCGCGGTGAGCCACCCCGCGCACTACCACCCAGGCGCCTACGAGGCGATTGAGGTAATCGCGGCGTGGGGGTTAGACTTCTGGAGCGGTAACGCGCTTAAATACATCGCGCGGGCGGGGCGTAAGGCGGGGGCGCCCGCGCGGCAGGACATAGAAAAGGCGCTGTGGTATGTGCGAGACGCGCGGCAGCGCCAGCGGCACGACTTGAGCGCCCCGCGCTATGTAGAGGCGGGGGCGGCCTTTGGGCGCTTCGCGCCGGCGCGGGTGGCGGATGTGTGGGGGTTGCAGGACGGCGCGTTGTGCGGCGCGCTGTACGCACTCGCGAGCGGCGCGCTTGACGACGCAGAGGAGGCGTTGCGCGAGCACCTCGACGACGGCGCCGGCGAGGGCTGAGCGGTGGACGTCGCGGAGCTGTTGACGCGCAGCGAGGGGCGGCGCCTACTGAGCGCGGCCTCACCGCAGTTCTTCGACACCTACTACTGTGGGATGCGCCGCGCGGCGCATCGCGACCGGTGGCTGGACACCTTCGAGGCGGCGGCGCGGCGGGCGCGGGAGGGTGGGGTGAA
>VGTA01000705.1 GCA_016874875.1 Deltaproteobacteria bacterium
CCCGTCAGGGGTCGCGCTCACCTAAAAATAAAATAAGACACAGCCACCGCAAAAATACACAGCGCCGAGGCGATCAACAGCGTCGCGCGCGGCGGGGGCGGCGCGCGGTCCACCACGGGGGTGGGCGCGGGCTGCGCGACGGGGTCCCCCTCCGCGAGGGGGCCGGCGGGGGCTCGGGCGGGACTCCTAAGGGGGGGAGGGGGCGGGGCGCCGAGGGCGCTGGCCGCGAGGTGGGCGCGGGCGTCGGCGCGGGCGCCGAAAGGGGCTTGGGGGGGGGCGTCGTTGAGCTGCGCGAAGGGGTCCGCGAGCGCCTTGAGGCGGCGGCGCACCTCGAGGGCGGAGCGGGGGCGGGCCTCGGCGTCCTTGCGCAGGAGCTCCATGACCAGCCCCTCTAGGTCCACGGGGACCTGCTTGTCGGCGGGCAGGCGCTCGTTGAGGGGCGGGGTCTCCTCGTAGAGAATCGCCTCCACCGTCTTGCCCGTGGCGCGCTGGCGCGTGAGCGCCTCGTAGAGAATCACGCCGAGGGCGTAGAGGTCTGCGGCGGGGCCGCACGCCTCGCCGCGGCACTGCTCGGGGGACATGTAGCGGAGGGTGCCGAGGAGCTTGTTGCTCTCGTCCTCCTTGAGCGCGCCCGCCACGGTGGCGATGCCGAAATCGAGCACCTTGGTCACGCGGCGCCCGCCCCCCGCGTCCGCCAAGAAGAGGTTGTCGGGCTTGAGGTCTCGGTGCACGATGCCCACCTCGTGGGCGGCGCTCAGCCCGTCGCAGACCTCCATGAAGATGGGGTAGAGCGCCGCGGGCGCCATAGGCGCCTCGGCGAGCATGAGGTCCTTGAAGGTCTGCCCCTGCAGCAGCTCCATGGCCATGTAGGCGACCTGGTGCGTTGGGTCGATGTCGGCGTCATAGATGACGATGACGTTGGGGTGGCTGAGCTGCGCGGTGGCGATCGCCTCGTCCTGAAAGAGGCGGCGCTGGAGCGGACTCTTGAGGAAGTGGGGGAAGAGAATCTTGAGCGCCACCTCGTCGCCGAGGCGGGCGCGGCGCGCGCGGAAGACCATGCCCATGCCCCCGGCGCCGAGCAGCTCCTCGATCTCGTACTTGTGGTCGATGACCTCGCCCATCCACGCCTCCGGCGCCTCGCCGTTGCCGAGCGCGAAGCCGCAGTGCGGGCAGCTCACGTGCTCAATCGAGAGGGGGCGCTCGCACTGGAGGCAGGGGTGACCGGCGTCTGACATCGTCTCTCGCTCCTCGGGCGCCGCGGCGCCCGCCGCGCGGCGCCCGCGGGGCGTTGGGGAGGGGGGCGCCTGAAAAGGTTTGTGCTTCAGCGCCTATCGAGACTATAAGAGAACCCCCTCCTCCGCAAACCCTTCCCCTCCACGCGCCGCGCGCGGAGGCCGTGAGAGCGCATCCCGCCGTGATCGTTTCGCAGCTCGACAGCCCCCCGCTCAGCGCCCCCGCCAAGGGCGCCGACCCCCTCCTCGCCAAGATCCTGGAGGGCCGGTACCGCATTGACGCGGAGGTGGGGCGCGGCGGCATGGGCGTGGTGTATCGCGGCACCGACCTGACCCTGTCGCGGCCGGTGGCCATCAAGACCATCCTGCACCGCCCCGATAACAAAGAGGACCTCGCGCGTTTCGTGCAGGAGGCGCGCACCCTCGCGCAGATCGAGGACCCGCGCCTCGTGCCCGTCTACGCCGTGGGGCAAGACGAGGGCTACCACTATATCGTCATGAAGCTCCTAGCGGGCGAGACGCTCGACGCGCTCATGCGCCGCGAGGGGGCGCTGGGGGTGGAGCGGGTGGTCAGCGTCCTCACGCAGGTCTGCGCCGCGCTCACGGCGCTCCACGCGCGCGGCATCATCCACCGCGACATCAAGCCCGCCAACCTCATGGTCTCGCCCGAGGGGGCGGTCACGGTGATGGACCTCGGCATCGCCAAAGAGATCGACGCGCCGAGCGCCGTGAGCGCCTCGATGCTCGGCGGCATGGGCACGCCGCGCTACATGCCCCCCGAGGCGGTGGACAACCAGCCCCTCGACGCGCGCGCCGACCTCTACTCGCTCGGCGTGATCGCCTTTCAGGCGGTGACGGGGCGCGTGCCCTTTGACGGCCCCACGCGGATGGCCATCCTCTACTACCAAGCGCACCAGCCCGCGCCCCCCGTGCGCGAGCTCCGCCCCGACGCGCCGCGCTGGCTCGAGGCGGCGGTCGCCAAGGCGCTCTCCAAGCGCCCCGAGGACCGCTTCCAGAGCGCCGCCGAGATGGCGCGCGCCCTGCAGCCCGCCGCGCCGGAGGGTAAGGGGGCGCGCCTGCGCCCGAGTCACGTGGTGGCCGCCCTCGCGCTCGCAGGCCTCGTCTATATGCTGACCCGCCCCGCCCCGCCGCCCTCCTCAACGCGCGTCGTCTTTGGGGCGCAGGGGGCGGCGCAGGGCGCCGCGCAGGGCGCCGTGCAGGGCGCCGCGCAGGGCGCCGCGCAGGGCGCCGCGCAGGGCGCCGCGCAGGGCGCCGCGCAGGGCGCCGCGCAGGGCGCCGTGCAGGTCGCCGCACAGGTCGCCGCGCAGGGCGGCTCGCATGGGTCGGAGCAGGGCGCGCCCCAGAGCAAGCGGAGCGCTCAGGGGGCGCGCCCCCCGCAGAGCGCCCAAGA
>VGTA01000706.1 GCA_016874875.1 Deltaproteobacteria bacterium
GTCCTCGGGGTGCGGCTTCTGAGGTGGAACCTTGACTCTTGACTCTTGAGCCTTGACCCATCTCCCAAGCCATCGAATCAAAGCAACAACCCGCTCGCCCAAGAGCATGAAGCCCCTGCCCCTCCGCGGAGCGCCGTCCTCGCGCGCCCCAAAGGGGTCCCCTTTAGGGGAACTAGGGCGCGCGTGGACGGCGCGGAGCGGAGGGGTTGGGGCGTGGTGGGTCTTGAGGCGAGACCTCACCCCTAACCCCCCCCGGAGGGGGGGCGCATCACTTTTGGAGAGGTGACGGAGGCGCTGGAGCGGAGGAGGGCGCGTGTGTGTCGCGGAGCCTCTCCCCTCCCCCCCCCGGAGGGGGGGCGCATATTTTTTGAAAAGCCAAAAACCCATGTTGAACGAACAGATAAGAGGTGCCTGGCACCTCCCCAAGACGCCCCCTAGAGCCCCTCCCACACCTCCCACCGGCGCCCCCACACGCTCACGCGAAGCGCCCGCGTGTGCCCCGCCGCCACCCACGCCGACACCCCCTCCACCCGCCTGCGGAGGGCGTCGCCCGCGAGCCGCCCCGACGCCGCCGCGCGCGACAGGGCGCGCACGCGGCGGATGAGGCGGCGGCGGCGGGGGGCGTCGAGGCGGACGCGGTGAGGCCAGAGGCGGAACCCGAGGAACGACCACCCCCCGCCCCGCCCCGACAGGCGCGTCTCCGAGGGCTTGAGGCGCAGCCCGAGCTCACCGAGGCGGGCGGCGAGGAGGGCGTGAGCGCGCCACGCCGCCTCGGCGGTCTCGAAGCCGAGCACGAGGTCGTCCATGTAGCGCACATACCCGCGCGCGCTCACCAGCGTCAGCGCCAGGCGGTCGACGGGGGCGAGGTAGAGGTTGGCGAGGTGCTGGCTCGTGAGCGCCCCGATCGGCAGCCCCCGCCCCCCCGCCCCCCGCGGGTGCCCCTCGCGCACCACACGCTCTATGAGGCGCAGCAGGGGCGGCTCCTTGTAGAGGCGGCGCACCTGCGCGAGCAGGAGGTCGTGGGGGATCGACTCGAAATAGTGCGCCACGTCGAGCCGCAGCACGAACGGGCAGGCGCGCGCCACGCGCAGGGCGGCGGCGAGGGCGCGGTGGAGCCCGTAGCCGGGGCGGCAGGCGAACGACTGGGGCGGCAGGGCGGCCTCGAGGCGCGGCGCGAGGGCGGCGCAGAGGGCGTGGTGCACCACGCGGTCGGCGAAGGGCGCGGCGCAGATCAGGCGCGGCTTGGGGTCGTGGATCATGAACTCGCGCGGCGCCCCGGGGCGCCACGCCCCGCTCAGGAGGGCGCGCTGGAGCGCCCAGAGGGAGGGGTCGAGGTCCACCATAAAGGCGAGCGCCTCGGCGCCGCGCCGGTGCTTGCGCCCGCGCCAGGCGCGGGTGGCGGCGGCGTGGAGCGCGTGGTAGCTGAAGGCGGGCTCAAAGAGCCCCGCCGCCCGCCGCACTCAGCGCCCCCCCGCCCGCCGCCACCCCCCGAGCATGCGCCCCGCCTCGTCGAGGGCGCGCGAGAGCTCCTCGAGCCGCCCGTGCGAGATGTGCTGTCGGCGGTGTGCGAGGCGCGCCACGAAGCGGAGCGTGGCGAGGTGCCCGTCGGCGCGTGCGAGCGCCTCGTCGCGCGCGCCGCCCCGCAGGAAGCGCGCGGCGCTCAGGTGGCTGTGGACGTCGAGGGCGCCCCCCTCGAGGCGGAGCGCGAACGACTGCCGCGCCGCCCGCGGCATCTGCGCGCAGGTCTCAAAGATGAGCACGCTGGCGCCCTCCCAGTGGACGAGCAGCGACAGGTGCTCCTCGCTCACGCCCCCGCCCCCGCTCCCGCCTCCGCCTCCGCAGGGGGCGCGAGGGGGGCGATGAGGGCGTGCGCGGCGAGCTGGGCGAGGAGCGCCTCCCCGAACCGCTTGGCGCGGCGGGGGCCGATGCCCTCGACGGCGCGCAGGGCGGTGAGGGTGCTCGGGCGCCGCGCCACGCACTCCACGAGCGCCACGTTGCTACAGATCTCGAAGGGGGGTATGCCCAGGCGCGCGCCCTCCTCGTTGCGCCACTCGCGCAGGCGCTCGAAGGCGTGGCGCTCGTCGTCGCGGAGGGCGGCGAGGGCGGCGTCGAGGCGCTGCTCGCGCGCCCGCCGCCCCTCCGGCGCGGGGGCGCCGCTCGGGGCGCCGCTCGGGGCGGGGGCGGGGGCGGGGACGCGGGTGACGGTGTGTCGCGGGGCGGGGCGCGCCTCGCGCGGGGCGAGGGTGAGGAGCAGCACGAGCGACTGCGCCTCGGGGGGGCCCACGAGGTAGCTGTGGTGCCGCAGGACCTCGTGGGCGCGCTGTATCTCCTCGAGCGGGTCGCCCTCGAGCCGCTGGGTGTGGCTGTTGTAGGGGAGTGTGATGACCTTGAGGGTGTGCATGCGCTTGCGGCGAGGGGGGGGTGGGTGTTAGCGTGGTCGTCGGCGAGCGGCGAGCTCGTGCCGCGGGGCCGTCCCCGCGCGTCAACCGCGGCGGCAGCTGGAGGAACGACGCCGACAACTGCCGCGTCGCGTACCGCGACAGGAACGACGCCGACAACCGCAGGAACAACCTCGGGGTGCGGCTTCTGAGCTGAGCGTGACAGCCCGTCGCGCGGGGTCAAGGCCTCCGCG
>VGTA01000707.1 GCA_016874875.1 Deltaproteobacteria bacterium
CCTCCGCGCCGCCCTCCGCGCCGCCCTCCGCGCCGCCCTCCGCGCCGCCCTCCGCTTGGCCCGCCCCCGCCCTCTCCGCCTCCCCCCGCGGGGTGCTGCTCACCCTCGACGCCTCCGCCGCCCCCCTACACGCCCTCGCCGCCGCGCCCTCCGCCCCCGCCCCCGCCGCCGCCCCCCCGCTCCTCTGGCTGCGTGTGCGTCCAGACGCGGCGCGCGCGGGGATAGAGGCGCTGGGGGTCTACAGGGCGCGCCTGCGGGCGTTGGCGCAGGGCGACGCCGCGCCCCCCGCCGCCGCGCCCCCCGCCGCCGCGCCCTCCGCCCCCCTCCCCACCGCCGCGGGCGGGGGGCTCAGCTTTGATACGCTCGCTGTGCACGTCACGTCGACGGGGCTCCTCATCGAGAAGCGCCTAGCGGCGCCCTGAGCGCGTTCTCCCTGAGTGAGCGTCTTCTTAGCGCCTTCCGCTCTGCGCTGACATCACCGTCAATATGAGTAGATCCACGCACCACTTGACGCTTCACTTATTCGCTTCACTTTGCTACATCAGCTTACTGTGATTCAAAGGCGCCCTCAGAGACGACTTCAGAGATAACTTCAGAGACGACTTCAGAGACGACTTCGACTTCAGAGACGACTTCAGAATACAGACTAGAGGCGCTCGTGATGAGAGGCTTAGACAACACACCGCAGCTCACCCCTGGAGTCAAGCTCGGGCAGTATACGCTCCGGGAGCTCCTTGGGCGGGGCGGCACCGGGGAGGTGTGGAGCGTTTACTCGTCGAGCGATCAGCAAGAATACGCGCTCAAGTTCCTGCGCCTAGAGCTCGCCGCCGACATCAGTCGCCGCGAGGCGTTCCGCAAGGAGGCTAACCTCGCGCTGCGCCTGCGCAGCCCGCAGCTCCTGCGCGTCCTCCGCTACGACGTCACGCCCGCCGAGCGCCCCTTTATCGTGATGGAGCTCCTGCACGGCGAGGACCTCGACGCGCTGCTGAGCCGCGAGGGGCAGCTGCCCATCCGCGAGGCGCTGCTGGTGGCCATCGAGCTCCTCAAGGCGCTCTCCGAGCTCCACGCGCTCGACCTCGTGCACCGGGACCTCAAGCCGTCCAACGTGTTTCTGCTGCGCGCCCGCGGCGCCAACGGCGAGCCGCGCGCCAAGCTCATCGACTTTGGGCACCTCACCGTCTCGGCGCACCAGCCCACGCCGAGCGCCCTCGAGGGCACCTACCTCTACATGGCTCCCGAGCAGCTCCTGCGCCGTCCCGTGAGCGCCGCCACGGACCTCTACAGCGTCGGGGCGCTGCTGTTCACCATGATCTCGGGGCGCCCCCCCTTCATCATCACGGGGGGCGACAAGCCCTACGCGCACCTCGAGCGCCCCGCCCCCGCGCTCACCGACCGCGTGCCGCAGGCGCCGCGCGCGCTCAGCCGCCTGCTCGCCCTCTGCCTCGACGCCGACCCGGCGCGCCGCCCAGAGTCCGCCGACGCGCTCCGGCGCACCCTCGAGCGCACCCTCGACGAGCTCGCGCGCCCCGCCCCCGCCGACGACGGCCTCCTGCCCGCCGAGGACGAGGCGCCGCCCCCCCCGGCGGCGTGGAGCGACCCGGAGGCGCAGGAGCGGCAGGAGGCGCTCACCCTCGAGGCGCTGCTGCGCGGGCAGCACGAGGAGCTCGCCGAGGCGTGGACGCAGGCGATCACGGAGCGCCCCACCTTTAACCGCCTGCAGCCGCACCTGCTCAAGCAGAGCGCCAAGTCGTACCTGGGGCTCCTCGCGCAGGTGGCGGGGGGGCGCCCGACGCAGCTGCTCGCGCCCCTCGCCGAGCGCCTCGCGCAGTCGCCCTCGCACCTGAGCGTGGAGTTCGCCCCGCTCCTCAACGCCGCCCTGCTGCGCGCGGCGGCGCGCGCCTGCGCGCCCTACGAGTGGAGCGAGCAGGCGCTGCAGGACGCGCAGTCGGCGCTCGCCGGGCTGCTCTACGCGCTCCAGCAGCGCGTGATCGACGCCATCGTCACCCGCCACCCCGCCGACGCCGAGGCGCTGCTGAAGCGCGTGTTCGCCCACGGCGCGGAGTTTATGGCGATCTCGACGCTCAGCGGCGTGCTGCTGCACACGCAGCCGGGCCTGCGGAGCGTCTTTGGGGAGGTGGACGACTCGCACCTGCGCCAGCGCGGCCTCTTTGAGCTGCTCAACGGCTATCAGCCCATCCTGCCGCTCCAGCGCGCCTTCCGCGAGCTGCCGCAGACGCCGCTCACGGGCCCCTTCGTCCTGAGCAACCCCAAGGCGCGCGGTCTGGCCACGCAGCTCAAGCTGAGTCCGCACCTCTTTGAGCGCCACGGGCAGACCCTCGTGCTGCTGTTCTTTGAGGCCCTCGAGGAGCGCAGCCAGCACGACGAGCCCGGGGCGCCGGGGGAGGCGGGGGGGGCGGACGACCTCGACGCGCCGCAGTCGCTCCCCTGGGTGGAGACGCGCGAGATCTCCGCGCTCTCCCCCGTGGAGCAGCGCCAGCTCTTTGGGTTCGTGCCGGGGGAGATGTTTGGCGAGGACGAGCCCACGCCCATGCCGAGCGAGGGGCGCCTGCGCGCCCCCGAGGACGATTTCGCCCCGCCGCCGTCGCTCTCGCGCGCCCCCGCGCCA
>VGTA01000708.1 GCA_016874875.1 Deltaproteobacteria bacterium
CGCTGCCCATGGCGAGGCGCCCGCCGGGGAGGGCGACCCACTCCACGCCCAGCGTCTCCCAGCGCGCCCGCCGCCGCGCGGCGGGGTCGGCGGGGTCGGCGGGGGCGGCGGGGGCGGGGGGCGGGGCGGCGAGGGGGGCGGCGGCGGCGCGCTGGAGCGCGCCGGCGAGCTGCGCGCGCCAGGCGTCGCCGCGGGCGAGGAGGGCGGGCTCGAGGGCCGCGAGGGTGGGGGCGGCGACGAGCTCGTCGATGAGGGGCGCGCCCGTGGCGCCCTCGGTGATGAGGACGCGGGCGCGCGCCCCGTCCGGGAGCACAAAAACCTCGCCGTGGGTGACGAGGTCGGCGCCCACGGCGCGCGCCACCACCTGCGGGCACCGCTCCCCGCAGGCGCTCAGGTCGAGGTCGGCGGGGAGGGCGGCGGCGAGCGCCTCGCGCGTGAGCGCCTCCACGCGCCCCGGGGCGGCGCGGCGCAGCGCGAGGGCGGGGAGCTGGCTGAGGTAGGCGAGCGCGTCGGCGTCCCCCGGGGCGCCGCCGCTGAGGCGGAGCGCCGCGACCCGCGCGGCGCGCCCGTCCGCCCGCGCCGGGGAGGGCGGCAGCGCCGCACAGGCGAGCGCGAGCCACGAGCGCGCGAGCCACGAGCGCGCGCCGCGTCGGGCTCGCGGGGCGCAGCGGGGAGGCGCGGGGCGCGCGGCGGGGCGCGCGGCGGGGCGGGCGGCGGGCGGCGTTGAGGGCGACGTGGGCATCGAGGGACTCCTGTGGCGTGGGTCACCGGCGCGCGGGGCGGGCCGCGGCTAGGGGAAGATGGCGGCGTGGACGACCCCCGCGCGCAGCGAGAGGCGGCGCGTCGCCCCGCCCCACGCGAGCTCCACCTCCCCCGGCGGCAGGCGGAGCCAGTAGGCGTCGAGGCGCGCCGGCAGCGACGTCCAGCCGCGGGTGTCGGGGGTGTCGGCGGCGCTCAGGGCGCCCTCGGCGGCGAGGCCCACGAGGAGTCCGGCGAGCCCCCCCGCCGCGCGCCCGGTGACCTCGCGGCTCACGCCGCCCACGGCGGCGCGGGTGAGGAGGCGCGTGAGGGCGGAGGTGAAGATCTTGGGGCGCGCGAGCTCAAAGGAGCGGCGCGCGAGGTCATCGAGGTGAACGCTCGTCGCTGGCGCGGCGCTCAGGGGCTCGCCGCCGGCGGGGTGGGCCCACAGGGGGCGCGGCGGGGGCGCGGGCGCGGGGTGGACGAGCTCCACAAAGTTGAGCCACTTGACCGCGCCGCGCGCGTACAGCGCGCGCGCGCGGTGGCGCTCCTCCTCGGTGAGGTCGCCCTGCGAGCTCATGTAGACGACGGCGGCGCCGAGGGGGACGCGCGCGCCCCGCTTGTGGGGCACAAGGCCGCCGCTGGTGAGCACGAGCAGCTCAGCGCGCCCGTCTGGGACACCGGCGCCCACGCCCCCCGGCAGCGCCGCCGCCGCCACGAGGTCGCACAGGGGGCCGAGGGCGTCGAGGGCGGCGGCGAAGGAGGGGCTCGCCGCGCGCCGCTCCTCGGCGAAGGCGCGGTACACCCGGAGGCGCCGCGCCTCCACCTTGGCGGCGTCGCGCCGCTCCGCCGCGAGGCTGCTCGCGGCGGCGAGGGCGTTGACGAGCAGCTTCTCAAAGGGCTGCGCGCGGTAGGGGGCGGCGTCGTCCGAGAAGAGGTAGCGCGACACCTCCTGCGCGGTGGCGTGGGTGTAGTCGAGGACCTCGAGGCGCTCGTCGGCCTCCATCAGGTCGCGCGCGGCGGCGGCGTGCTCGCCGGCGCGCTGGCGCGCCACGGCGCGCTCGAGGAGCAGGAGGGGGCGGTCGCGCGCGTCGCCGTCGTCGAGCGCGGCGGTGAGCGCCGCGTCGGCGTCGCGCGCGCGCCCCTCGAGGAGCGCGCGCCGCGCCCCCGCCAGCCCCTCCGCGTAGCCGCCGCAGGCGGCGAGCAGCGCCGCCGCGCAGAGGGCGAGGCGGGCGGCGTGGGGGCGGGGCGGGGGGGGCGCGCGCACCGCTCAGCCCCCCACGAGGCCCTTGAGGGTCTCCTCGGAGATCTGCCAGCGCACGCGGCCGGTGGCCACCTCCACCACCTGCATAAAGAGGAAGTACTGCACGCGCCGCCCCTCGTCGCCCTTCTCGGTGATGTCGTAGACGCGCCCGGTGAGGAGGTACTGCGCGCCGAGCTGCTGGCCGAGCTCCGCCACGCGGAGAGGGTCAAAGGCGTCGCCCTGCTGCGTCTTGAGCTCCCGCAGGAGCAGGGGCTGGTCGGCGCGGCTCACCACGGCCACGTCGCCCTCGTTGATGAGCTGCGTCTCGAGCTTCTTGAGGAGCGCCTGCAGGGCGCCATCAATATGTTCGCTGGTCTCGTTGACGATGGGCAGCACGGCGAGCACGCCCTCGCGCCCGTCCCGCTTGAGCGCGCGCCAGTGCTTCATCAGGCCGCTCCTGAAGAGGTCGGTGGAGCAGCCCTTGAAGAGTCGCTCGAGGTCTGTCTTGTCGAGGCGGGTGGACATCGCGGCGCCCTCAAAGTCGCTGTCCTCGCCGCTGCGCACGTAGGCGGGGCCGCAGGCGCTGAGGGCGAGGGCGCTGAGGGCGAGGGCGCTGAGGGCGAGGGCGCGGGGGGCGAG
>VGTA01000709.1 GCA_016874875.1 Deltaproteobacteria bacterium
CCCGCTCTCCCTCGCCGCGCGCCGCGTCCACCAGCGCCACCCGCGCCCCCCCCTCCTCTAGCAGCCCCGCCAGCTGCTCAAGCCCTTCGCCGCCCAGCGCCACCTGATAGAGGCGCGAGAAGCGCGCCGCCACCCCGCCGCTCCGCGCCGCGTGCGACAGCAGCTCCGCCGCGCGCGCCCTCACCTCCCCTGAGGGCGCGCGGCGCGCGCGGGCCAAGAGCGCCGCCGCCCGGCGCGCCGGCGCGCCGCCGCCCGCGCGCGCCGCGAGCAGCCACTCCTCCTCCTCGCGCGCGAAGCGCATCAGGCGCTCTAGGCCCTCCGCCCACCTCCTGCGCCACTCTAGGAGCGCGCCGCAGCCGCTCTCCTCGCTCACCAGGGCGAGCGCGTGCGCGTCCACCTGGCACAGGAGGCGCGCCCCCTCCTCTGGCGAGAGCGGCGCGCGCCCCCCCTTGAGGGTGAGGGCCGCGCGCCACGCGGCGCAGAGCGCGCCCTCCTCCCCCGCGCTCTGCGCGGGGCGCGCCAGCAGGTCGAGGAGGGCCCCCACGAGCCGCGCCGCCTCGGGCGCCGGCGGCGCTGGGAGCCAGAGCGCGTGCGCCACGATGTGGGGCGAGATGCCCTCTAGGTGCGCCCTGAGCGCCTCAAGGGGCTCGCGCATGCTCGTCTCGTCTCATCGCTGCTCGCCTCGCCGCGCGCGCCACGGCGCGCCTGCCGCCCTCCACGCTACCGCCGCGCGCGCCGCAGGTCAACGCGGGCGCTTGCGGGCGCGCCGCGGGGCGCTTATGGTGCGCGGCGCGTGCGGCACTCTGGCCCACGCGCGCCTGCCCCCAGAGGGCCCACCGAGGAGCGCCATGCGAGACCCCTTCAGCCCCGCCCCCCCCGCCCCGCCCCCCCCGCCCGCCCCCCCCGGCGCCCGCCCCTGGGTCATCGACGCCGATGACTACTCCTTTAGCGCCGAGGTGGTCGAGCGCAGCCTCCACACCCCCGTCCTCGTGGACTGCTGGGCGGAGTGGTGCGCCCCCTGCCGCACCCTCGGCCCCACCCTCGAGCGCCTCGCCGGCGACTACAAGGGGCGCTTCGTGCTCGTCAAGGTCAACATCGACGAGGCGCAGCAGGTGGCCATGGCGCTCCGCATCCAGAGCGTGCCCTTCATGGTGCTCTTTGTGGGCGGGCGCCCCGTGGACGCCCTGGTGGGCAACCAGCCCGAGAGCGCCCTGCGCGCCCTGCTCGACAAGCACCTCCCGCCGGAGCTCGGGGACCCCTGTGACGAGGGGGAGGCCGCCCTCAAGGCCGGCGATCTCACCGCCGCCGAGCGCGCCTTTGACCAAGCGCTCCTCAGCGAGCCCGGGCGCCCCGAGGCGCTCGTGGGCGCCGCCCGCGCGGCGCTGATGCGCGGCGACCTCGGCCGCGCCCTCTCGCTGCTCGACGCCGTCCCCCACGCCCACCCGCTGCGCCTCACCGCCGACCGCCTCAAGGCGCTCTCCGCCCTCGCCGAGGACGCCGGCGACGAGGACGCCCTCGCCGCCGCCCTCGCCGCCGAGCCCTCCTCCCCCGCCCTCTGGTACTCCCTCGGCGCCACCTATGCCCTCTCCGGGCGCCTAGAGCAGTCCTGCGACGCCTTCCTCAAGGTGGTCCAGGCCAGCCGCGAGTACAAGGCCGATGGCGGCAAGGCCGCCCTCCTCATGGTCTTTGACGCCCTCGGCGGCGAGGGGGAGGTGGTGGCCAAGATGCGCCGCCGCCTCGCCAGCCTCCTCTTCTAGGCGCCCGCCGCGCCCCCCCGCGCCGCAGCGCCTCAAAACGCAGCGCCTCAAAACGCAGCGCCTCAAAACCCCTTGACGCGCCCCGCGCCGCCTCCGCAAAGTCTCTCAGGGCGCGCGCTTTCCCGCCGCTGCTCCTCAACGCCACGCGATGAGTCTCGCCCCTCGGCGGCGAGCGAAATCTGAGGGCAGTCTTTATTTATAACGATTGTTCAACAAAGCACACAACAGGAGATACGCCAAGATGTCGATCGTGACCTACACAGCGGCGCTGCTCATCGCGCTACTCGCGGCGGTGGGATTTGAGCGCGGAGGGGTGTGGAGCGTGAGCTTCTTGCTTGTGATCTTTGGGCTCGTGCCGCTCCTCGAGCTGCTGATCACGCCCGACGAGCGCAACCTCGGCGCGGCGCGGGAGGAGGAGCGCCAAGAGTCGCCGGCGTTCGTGTGGCTGCTGTGGGCGGTGGTGCCGCTGCAGTACGGGCTGCTGTGGCTCTACCTGCGCGGGGTGGCGGGGGGGGGAGCTGGCGGGGGGTCGTGGGCGGGGGCGACGCTCACGATGGGCGTGTGCTGCGGCGCCTACGGGATCAACGTGGGGCACGAGCTAGGGCATCGCCTCGACGCGCCCTCGCGCTTTATGGCCAAGGCGCTGCTGCTCACGTCGCTCTACATGCACTTCTTTATCGAGCACAACCGCGGGCACCACGCGCGGGTGGCCACCCCCGACGACCCCGCCTCGGCGCGCGCCGGGGAGACGCTCTACGCCTTCCTGCCCCGCTCCCTGGTGGGGGGGCTGCGCTCGGCGTGGGCGCTCGAGGCGCGGCGCCTTGAGCGGCAGGGGCGCGGGGCGTGGACGCTCCGCAACGAG
>VGTA01000710.1 GCA_016874875.1 Deltaproteobacteria bacterium
GAGGGGGCGGGGCGGGCGGGGCGCGGCGCGCGGGGGGCTTGACGCGCCGCGGGGCGGGCGTCATGTGAGTGCATCTCATTGGAGCGCGGGCGCCGCTGTCAAGGAGGGCGCGCGCCGCGCGCCGCCGGCGGGGGCGGGCGGCGGGGGCGGCGCGGGGGAGCCTTGCGGGATTTCATGAGCGATTGAGAGGAGATAACGAGTGCCTGGCACCTGTCTAGACGCCCCCATCGACGCGCTGCTCCACGCCGAGCGCGCCTGGTCCAACGCCCTCCTCGGCGCGCCCCCCCGAGCCCCGAGCGCCCCCCTGAGCGACCTCCCGAGTGATCTTGAGCGCGCCCTAGGCGGCTGCCCCCCCCGCCTCGCCCGGCGCCTGCGCGCGCGCTACAGCGCCCCCCGCCCCGCCCTCCCCCTCACCGCCCTCCGCGCCCACCTCGACGGCCGCGAGCAGGCGTGGGCGCGCGCGCTCGGGGACCTCCGGGGCGCCCTCGCGCCCCCCGCCGCCACCCATGACGCGCTCGACCGCCCTCACCCGGACGGCCTCCTTGAGGCGCTGCGCGCTAGCGGCGTGGGGCTGCGGGGGCTCAGCGGGGCGGGGGGGGGCGCGTGGGCGCTGAGCGAGGCGCGCGCGCTCGCCTGGCTCGAGGAGGCCGCCCTCGGCGTGGACGAGAGCTACGAGGAGGCGCTCAGGAGGGGGCGCCCGCTCGACCTCAGCGGCGACGGGCGCCCCGCGGGGGAGGCGGGGCGCGGGCTAGAGCGGCTCGCGTGGGCGCTGCTCTCGTGCCCCTGGCCGCTCCTCGGCGCCTACGCCGCCGCCCGCGACCCCAGCGGCCACGCCGCCGACCTGTTCGCCGCCCTCAGCGCCCGCGGCGCCCCCCCCGCCCTCAGCGCCGCCCCCGCCCCCCTCCCGCGCGACCTCTTTGGGGGCGCCGACCTCTCGGTGCGGCGCGCGGCGGGGGAGGGGGGGCTCACGAGCGCGCGCGGCTGGCTGCAGGTGAGTCTAGCCGGAGAGGGCGCGCGCGGCGCGGGCAAGGCGTCGGCGGCGCGCGCCCTCGGCTGCTTCTGGGCGCTCACCCCCCACGCCCTCGCCGCGCGCTGCCCACCGGAGCACCCCGCGTGGCGCGGCGCGGGGCACACGCCCACCACGCGCGAGGGGCGCGCCTACGCGCTCCGGCAGCGCCTCGTGAGCGCCGCCGCGCGCCCCGCCCGCCACCCCCTCGGCGCGGCGGGGCAGGTGCCGCTCGCCCTCGCCTGGGAGATTCAGCGCGCCGTGGGCGAGCTCATCGGGCGCCCGGCGACGCCACGCGCGCCCAGTCGAGGGCGCAGCGGCTGATGGCGCCGGCGCGCAGGGCGGCGAGGTCGGCGTCCTCGGGGAGGTAGGTGTAGTCCCAGGCGCGCGCGAAGCCAAAGCGCAGGCGCGCCACCCCCTCCTCCTCGCCGCCGTCGAGGCGCTCAAAGAGGCTCGGCATGGGGCCGCGCGCGAGGGTGGTGTGGACCACGGGGGTGTGGGCGTCCACGCGCGCCGGGAGGTTGACGTTGTGCACCACGTGGCTCAGCCCGCCGCTGCGCTCCCACGAGGTGGGGGACTCCGCGAGGAGCTCAAGGGTGAGGTCGCGGCAGCGCGCCGCCGCCGCGCGCGTCACCGCGTCCCACTCCGCCCCGCGCCGCCCCCGCGCCGCCGCCACGCGCTCAAACTCGTCGGGGGGGATCGAGAGCGAGAACGCCACCGCCGGCAGCCCCGCCAGCGCGCCCTCCGTGGCCGCCGCCACCGTCCCGGAGCCGAGCGTGAGGTTGAGCGTGGCGTTGTAGCCGAGATTCATCCCCGACACCACCACCGCGGGGCGCCGCCCGCCGAGCAGGTGGTGGAGGCCCACGTTGACGCAGTCGGCGGGGCGCCCCGTGAGCGACCACGCCTCGCAGGGGAAGCCCCCCGCCCGCCGCGCCACCAGCTCGCCGTGGCGGGTCATGGCGCGCCCCACCCAGCTCTGCTCCTCGGCGGGCGCCACCACCACCACCTCGAGTGAGGCGGCAAGCGCCTCGGCGAGCGCGAGCAAAAAGAAGGAGTCGACGCCGTCGTCGTTGCTGAGGAGCGCGAGGGGGCGGGCGGGGGCGGGCGGGGGCGTGGGCATGGGAGAGGGGCCTCTAGGGGTTCGGGGGGCGCGCCGCGCCCCAGAGGAGCGCGCCGCAGAGGGCGCTGAGCGCCACGAGGGCGGGGAGGGCGAGGCGGGCGTCGAGGGCGGCCGGGTCGGGGGCGCCGGCCTCGAGCGCCCAGGTGGCGGCGAGGGTGACGGGGGGGAGGGCGAGGAGGGCGCGCGAGCGAGGGCAGAGGTCCCGCCAGGCGGCGCGCGCCCAGGGCGCCGCCCGCAGGCGCGCGCCCCAGCGCGCCTCCTCGGCCGGCGGCTCCCCCTCCTCCTCAACGAGGTGCCAGAGGCGCGCGCAGAGCACAAGCATCGGGAGGGGCGCGAGGGCGCCCACGGAGGCGGGGTGCAGCAGGTCGAACGGAGCGCCGACCCACGCCAGCGCGACGCAGTGGAGGAGGCCAACGAGGAGGGCGGTGCGCGCCTCGCGGAGGGCGCGCGCCGCGCAGAGGCACGCGCACAACAGAGAGACGATCACGGCGG
>VGTA01000711.1 GCA_016874875.1 Deltaproteobacteria bacterium
TAGAGGCGCTCGGCGGCGGTCTAGGGTCGGAGGAAGGCTTGAGTGTTGACATCGGAGTGTTGACATCGTTCGCGCGGATGGTATACTTGGCCCTTAACCCACAACGCCCCCGCCACCCGCCTCACGCGTCACACGCGCCAAATAGACTGCGATGACCACCAAACTTCACATCCCCTGCACCCTGCTCACCTCCCTCACCCTGCTCGCCTGCGGAGGTGGCAGCTCCACCGCCCCGACCGCGGCGGACGGCGCGACCTCTCCGTCAGCCTCTGCGGGCCTCACCGGCGCCGCCCTCGTGGGCACCTGGGCTGGGCCCTGCTACCCAAGCCCCGCCGGTGACGGGAGCTTCAACCAGCTCACCTTCCGCATGACGGAGGCGACTTGGGACCTCGACTACGTGGCGCACGGCGACGCCGCGTGCAGCGGCAGCGCGGTCTTTATGACGGTGAACCTGCAGGGGCCCTACACGATCGGCGCCCCCTCGGCGGTGGCGCCGGGCGCCCACGAGGGCACCTTCAGCTTCGCCAAGAAGTCGGTCACGGCCGGGCAGCAGGGCGCGGTCGGCTTCCTCAAAGAGAAGTGCGGCCTCGACGCGAAAGTGGGCGAGCCGGTTGACCTCGCTGGGGGCTGCGCCAACCTCGGCGCCTATCCGCTCGCCGACTGCAAGGACGATCACGACATCGTCCGCCTCGACGGCGACACCCTCTTCTTTGGTAAGCGCCCCGCTGACAACAATATGTGCACCCCCGACAAGCGGCCCACCACCTTTGAGGGCGGCGCGGCGGTCACCAAGAAGCGCTGAGCCTCCCGCGCGAGCCTCCCGCGCGGGGCGGAGGGGGCCCGCGTCACTCCCCCACCACCTCCCACAGGGTCGTCTCCCCCTGCGCCGCCCCCGCCGCGTCCAGCGGCGCGCGAAATAAGAGCTGCACGCGCCCCATGTGCTCGTCGAGCGCCGCGAGCAGGTCGGACTCCACCTCGCCCCAGGACGCCATCAGGTCGCGGCGGAGGTCGGCCTCGAGCTGACCGCGCGTGAAGTGCTCGTCCACCTCCACCACCACCTTGTCCACCGCGAACCACGTCACCGTCCCCGCCACCAGCCCGCACGCCACCGCCCCGACCCCAAGGAAGGCGCAGGAGGCGGTCCCGCCGGCGGCGGCGGCGCCGGCGGAGCCGAGCTTGGTGGCGGTCTTGAGCCCGAACTTGAGCAGCAGCTTGGTCCACACCGCCGCCGCCGCCTTGATGAGCCCCTTGCTCGCCACCTTGGCCACCACCGCCTGCCCCACCTTGGCGCCGGCCTTGGCGCCGGCCTTGGCCACCGCCACCTGCCCCGCCTTGCCGCCCACCTTGACGCCCGCCTTCGCCGCCACCACCCCGCCCGTCACGGCGCCCTTCACCAGCGCCCCCGCCGCGCTGGTGGCGAGCAGCTTGCTCGTGAGGGCGAGCGGCGTGAGCGTGTGGAAGCCCTCTAGGCGCGCGAGGGCGCGCTGGTGGCCGGCGAGCAGCTCGAGGTCGTCGGGGTGCAGCTCGCCGCGCCCCTCCGCCTCCGCCCGCGCCTCCTGCAGCTTGAGCCGCACATCGCCGAGCGCCTGGTCGCTCGCGCGCGTGAGCCCCTCGCGCAGGCGCGCCTCGAGGCGCTCGAGCCGCTCGTCGACGCCGAGGGGGGCGATCAGGCGGTCGTTCACCTGCGCGGCCATGTAGCGCTCCACCGCCCCCGCCGTCTCGCGGCCCGCCTTCTCGAGGCCCCAGGTGACGGCGAGCTGCGCGAGGCGCGTGTACTCGCCGGTGACGGAGTAGTACCAGTCCGCCCAGCCCCTGATCAGCCCCTCGCTCTGCGCGCGAATCGCGTTGATCTCCACGCGCACCTCAGCGCGCAGCGCCTCGTGGGCGGCGCTGAGGCGCTCCTCGCCGGCCTTGAAGCTCCGCTCGAGCAGCGCGCGCTTGAGGCGCGCCTTGGGCGGCGGGGGCGCGGGGGGCGCGCTGGGGGCGCCGGGGGTGTCGGGGGCGCCGGGGGTATCGGGGGCGCCGGGGGCGCTCAGCAGGCGCGCCGCCTCCTCCGACACCCAGCGCGAGAGCCCCCACTCCGCGCCGCCCACCACCACGGCGAGCGTCAGGATGGCGATCCAGAAGCCTCGACCGAAGCCCCCCCGCGCGGCGGTCTGGTGGGCGCGGCGCGCCTCGGCGGAGGTGGTGGGGTCGGGCGGTGAGGGGGCGGGTGAGGGGGGGGGCGGGGGGGACGTCATGGCGGAGTCCGTTCGGTCGGGGGAGATGCGACGGCGTTTGTTTTGGCTGAGAGATTCCATCTCGGACCTTTGGCAGATTGGCAGAAGCGCTTGAGAGCGTAAAGCTCTGCGCGCCAGGGCGGCTCGGGGTGTGGCGCGCGCGCGGGGCTTGGGGGCTCGCAATCGCCAGCGTGGGCGGTGTAGGGTGGTGCGCCGCGCGCCCGCGACCGTGAGCCCCCACCCTGCGAGCTCCCACCCTGCGAGCTCCCACCCTGCGAGCCCCCACCCCGCGAGTCCCCCACCCCATGAGCCCCCCCCCACGCCCCGCCCTCTCCGCCCTCCGCGCCCTCCCGGCCCTCTACGCCATCCCCGTCGCCCTCGCCTACATCGCCTACG
>VGTA01000712.1 GCA_016874875.1 Deltaproteobacteria bacterium
AGCAGGTCCCCCTCCGCCGCCTCGGGGGCGCCGATGAGATTTTCGCCGGCGTGCGCTTTATCGTGGAGTGCGAGTACTTCACGGGGCGCTGCCTCGACATCGACGGGGGCCTGCGCCTCTGAGGCGCTGAGGTCCGCGGCGCTCAGCGGTAGGTCTTGAGGTACAGGTGCGCGCCGCAGTGCCCGATCACCACCCGCCGCTCGCTCGGGACCCACTCGAAGTGGACGCGGATGGAGCGGGAGGTGTCGTTGGTGATGCCGATCTTGAGGTGGCGCAGCATGATCAGCGGGGTGCCGTTGTAGACAAACGTCCTCGCGCGCCGCGAGCGCTCGTTGTGGGTGGTCAGCTCGGACTCCCCCGGCGAGAAGTGCCTCTCGCCAAAGATTCTCGCGCGCGCCACCACGTCCCCCCCCGCGCCCTCCTCGCTCATGTGGTCCACGTAGTCGCGGGCGAGCTTGACGAGGAGCTGCCACAGCTCCCCGCAGCCGCTAAAGTGGGCCACGTCGCGCGCGGCGCGGTAGGCGGAGTCTAGGACCTCCACGCGGTCGGGGTAGCGGCGGGCGAGGGCGCGCAGGCAGGCCTCGGGGGTGACCTCCTCGCCCTCGAGCGCCTCCGCCAGCCCTTCGTCCATCTCCTCCCCCGCGCCCCCCCCGCGCCCCGCCTCGCCCCGCTGCTCGCCCCGCTGCTCGCCCCGCTGCTCGCCCCGCTGCTCGCCCCGCTGCTCGCCCCGCTGCTCGCCCCGCTGCTCGCCCCGCTGGCGCTCGTGGACATGAAAGCCGAGGCACTCCTCGAGCACCACACGCCGCTCCTCGCTCTCCCAAAGCTGCTCCTCGGCGAGCGCGCGCGCCTCCTCCGCCTCGCGCAGGCGCCCCTTCAGGGTGCCGTGGTCGCGCTCGAGCGCCTCGTAGAGCTCCTCCGTGTCCCGGAGCGCCGCTTGGGCGTCGGTGAGGGCGCGCTTGAGCGCCGCGCGCTCCGCCAACAGCCCCTCGGGGTCCACGCCGCGGGGCCCGAGGCGGTGCAGGCAGGTGAGCAGCGCAGCCCCCAGCCCAGCCGCCACGCGCTCACACAGCGTCGCCCGCTCCTCCTCCGCCGTCGCCGCCCCCGCCAGGGCCGCGAGCGCCTCAAAGGCGCGCGCGCCCTCCACGTGGCGCGCCAGGGTCTCCGCGCCCTCGTCGTCTAGGCTGAGCTCGCCCGCGCGCTCTAGCCACGCGCGCGCCTCGCCGCGCGCGACCTCGAACGCCGGGGCCTCGCCCGCCACCCACAGCGCGCACACCCCCTCCACGGCGCCGCGCGCCGCGCGCAGGGCCTCTTGGCGGCGCGCGCGCCGCGCGAGGCGCTTGAGGTCACGCAGGTCGCTGAGGGAGCGCGGCTCGGCGGCGGGGGCCTCGCTGAGACAGCCCGACGGGAGCGCCGCGCGCTCGTCGCGCGCGGCGGCCGTGAGGGCCTCGCGGTAGCCCGCGATGCCCGCCGCGAGCCCCTCCGGCGGCAGGGCGCCGTGGCGCTCAAGGAGCGTGAGGGCGTCGCGCATCTGCCGCGCGAGCTCCTGCGCGCGCCCGTAGAGGTCGCCGAGCTCCTCCGCCCAGGGGGGGGCCGCCTCGGGCGCGGGGGGCGGGGCCTCGGGCGCGGGGGGCGCGGGGGGCGGCGCCTCGGCCGCGGGGGCGGGAGGCGCGAGGTGGGCGAGGGGCGCCTGCTGCGCGCTCAGCGGGGCGGGGGCGTCCTGCGTCGCCCCCGTCGCCCCCAGCCTCCGCGCGGTGACCACGACCGCCGACCCGCTCGCCGCTAGCAGCGCGCTCAGCGGCTCAAGCGGCGCCGCCTCGCTCACGCGCGCGCGCAGGTGCCGAGAGGCCCTCAGCTGCTCCGGGAGGTCGTTGAGGGTGGGGAAGTTCGGGTCCTTGAGCGCGTAGCCCATGAGCATATGAAAGAGCAGACCG
Source organism: Deltaproteobacteria bacterium (assembly GCA_016874875.1). Classification (GTDB taxonomy): domain Bacteria; phylum Myxococcota_A; class Bradymonadia; order UBA7976; family VGTA01; genus VGTA01. The sequence goes on from VGTA01000712.1 coordinate 1,932, forward strand.
AGCTCGCTGTGCTCCATCGGCGGCATGGCCTCCGCGCGCTCCGCGGGCGTCATGCGCGCGCTCTCTCGGCAGAGCTCGTTGAAGCGCAGCTCGCTCGGGCGGTCCATCAGGGCGCGCTTGAGGGGGCCGCCCGTGAGCGACCGCATCGCGCGATGCCCCCACCAGGCAAACACCACCATTGAACTAGCGATGGGGTCCGCGGCGGGGTCGCAGAGCGCCTCTAGCGCGGCGCGCGCGCTCGGGGCGCTGGTCTGAAGAATCTTGAGCGCGGCGCGCTTGGGCTTCTTGGGCAGCGCGTCCCACAGCTCATCAAAGCTCTGCGGGGAGAGGGCGCGCACGACCTCTTGGTCAATCAGGTGGCTCGACATGCGATCACACAGGTCCTGTGAGGGAGGGGAAGGGAGAAGGGAGAAGCGAGATGCGAGATGCGAGATGCGAGATGCGAGATGCGAGATGCGAGGGGCGCGGCGCGCCTCCGCCGAGCGCGCGTCCCGTCTCGTCGCGTCTCTAGACGCTCAAACACGCCCTCGAGCGCGCTTCTTTCTTGCGCTCTCTCGGCGCCTCCAGCCCGCCCCCCCCTCGCCGCTGAGGCGCGCGCCCCCTCAGCCCAGCAGGCGCTCCGCGATCGCGCGCACCAGCGCCGGCTCCACGTCGGCCTTGTGCGACTTCATCACCAGCCCGAGC
>VGTA01000713.1 GCA_016874875.1 Deltaproteobacteria bacterium
CCCGAGGGCGCCTCCCCCTCACATCCCCAGAGGCTCAGCGCCCCCCACAGCGCCGCCCCCACCCCCCCTCGCCCCCCGCGCGCCCTCCTCGCCCCAGCGCAGAGGGGGCGCGGCGCCCCCCCGCTCGCGCCTTTTGCGATGCCCGAAGCGCTGGAGTGAGAGGAGGCGCGGGGCGTCGGGGGCGCGAGGGGGAGGGGGGTGGGCGAGGTCTGCATGATGGGCTGCTCCCTGAAATCTGTGCTCTGCGCTCTGCGCTCTGCGCTCTGCGCTCTGCGCTCTGCGGAGGAGGTTGCGCTCAACGCGACAACGCGAACGCGGCACGCCGCGGCGCGTGGGGGACTCAGCTGACGCGAAAACGCGCCCCGCGTCAAACGCGGAGTTGCCCCCCCAACCCGCGCGCCCCACCTCCGCGCTGCCCACCTCCGCGCCGCCCACCTCCGCGCCGCCCACCTCAGCACGGCATAAAGCCAAGGGCGTTGAGGATGAGCTGCGCGGAGGCGAGGGAGGGATAAAAACCGTGCACGCGCTCCTGAGCGGCGCTCTTGATGCTGACCACCCACAGGCGCTCGCTCTCGTGAAAGGCCACCTCCGCGCTCCGCGCGCCGCTCCTGTGGCTGTAGTGGCGCGCGCTGGGGGCGCTGGGGGCGCTGGGGTCGCGGGGGGGAGGGAAGGGGATATGGGACATGAGCGGTCTCCTCTTGGGTGTTGTGTCTGGGGCGCCGTTGGGGGGCGTGATAACTAAACACATGATCATGTTATTTTTGTGTCTATGTTCAGCTTTTATGTGCAGGCGCTCAGCTTTGACGTGCGGGCGCTCAGCTCTGGTGTGCGGATTCGCCCCCCCGCCGCCCTCGGTTTTTCTCAAGCGCGGGGGGCGCGCGGCGCGACCGCGGGGGGCGCTGTGATTTCTGTTTGACAGCCCAACACATATGAAAAGAAGCTAGCGCGCCCACATCGACGCGCAGCGCACACCACCGTGATGGCCAAGAACATGAACGAGATCATCATCGCCTTTGGGACCGAGACAGGGAACTCGGAGAGTCTCTCCAAGAGTCTCGCGCAGCGCCTGCGCGCCGCCGGCCACGCGCCGCGCGTGCTTGAGCTCGATGAGGTGGACCCCGGCGCGCTGAGCAGGGCGGCGGCCTTCTTTGTGATCACGAGCACCTACGGCGAGGGTGACCCGCCGAGCAACGCCGAGTCGTTCTACGCGGACCTCATGGGCAACGGCTACGCCCTCGGCGGACTCCCCTTCAGCGTCTGCGCGCTCGGCGACAGCGACTACGAGCACTTCTGCAAGTGCGGGCGCGACATCGACGCGCGCCTCGAGGCCCTCGGCGGGCGGCGCCTGGCGCCGCGCGTGGACTGCGACGGCGAGTACCAGGAGCCCTTTGAGCGCTGGTGGGGCGCCCTCGAGCTCGCCCTGCCCCGCGCCGGCGGCGGCGCCCGCGCCCCCCAAGCGCCGCCCCCCGCGCGGCACGTCCAGGCGCCGCCCCCCCCGCAGCGCGCGCAGACGCAGACGCCGCTCCCCCCGCCGCCGCCCGCCCCCGCGCCGCCCCCGAGCGCGCCGGCGAGCGGCGAGCACGCGCGGGGCACAAAGCGGCTGCCGCTGTTCGCGCGGGTCCTCGAGAGCTACAACCTCAACCACCCGCAGAGCGAAAAGCAGACGCGCCACGTCTCCCTCTCCCTGCAGGGGGCGGAGGTGGACTATCAGGTGGGCGACGCCCTCGGCGTGCTGCCGCGCAACGACTCCACCCTCGTGATGGAGATTCTCTCTCGCGCGCGCGTAAATCGTAACGAGAAGGTGCTCGTGGACGGCGAGCTCCTCTCGATCTACTATGTGCTCAAGTATCGGCGCGACCTCGTGAAGATCGAGCCGGGCCTCCTCGACCTCGTCAGCCCGCAGGTCGCCACGGGGGCGCTCCGGCAGGCGCTGGGGAGCGCGCAGGCGCGCAAGGCGTACTGCGACGAGCACCACGTCTATGACCTGCTCGAGCACGCCAACCTCCGCCTCACCGCCGAGCAGCTCGCCGCGCAGCTGCGCCCCCTCGCGCCGCGCCTCTACTCTATCTCGTCGAGTCCCAAGGCGCACCCGGGCGAGGTGCACCTCACGGTGGACGTCCTGCGCTACCCGCTCCACGGCGCCGAGCGCAAGGGCGTGGCGTCCAACTTCCTCGCCGAGCTCGAGGTGGGCTCGCACGTGGGGGTCTACGTCAACCCCACCAAGGACTTCACCCTCTGCGACCCCAGCGCGCCGGTGATCATGATCGGCCCGGGGACGGGCATCGCGCCCTTCCGCGCCATGCTCGAGGAGCGCGACGCCACCCACGCCCCGGGCAAGTCGTGGCTCTTCTTTGGCGCGCAGCGCAGCGCCCTCGATTTCCTCTATCGCGAACAGCTCGAGGGCTGGGTGCGGAGCGGGCGCCTCAGCCAGCTCGACTGCGCGTGGTCGCGCGACCAAGACTACAAGGTCTACGTGCAGGACCTGATGTACCACCACTCCCACGGCCTCTGGCGCTGGCTAGAGGCGGGCGCCTATGTGTATGTGTGCGGGGACGCCAAGCGCATGGCCAAGGACGTGCACAGCACGCTCCTGCGAATCATCGCCGAGCA
>VGTA01000714.1 GCA_016874875.1 Deltaproteobacteria bacterium
CGCACGAGCATGAGCAGCGCGGCGGCGGCGACGGCGGCGCCAAAGAGCTGCAGCCACCAGTCGATGTCCTTGCGGCCGCTGATGAGCACCCAGTCGGCGAAAAAGCGCGGCTCGTGGAGCTGGCCGTTGCGGTGAGAGGCGAACAGCTGCACCGCGGAGAGCAGCACCACCCCCGCCTCCACGAGCGCCCCGGCGCGCGCGCGCGCCCCCCAGGCGCGCAGCCCGCCCACGACCCCCAAGGTCATCACGAGCAAGAAGAGCGCGTCGGAGGCGCGCAGGGCGAGGGCGGGGGAGAGGAGGCGCGACGCCCACAGCCAGCCCTCGAGGGCGGCGCTCAGCCCCCAGCCCGCCGCCAGGGTGAGCACCACGGCGAGGGCGAGCCCCCGCCCGCTCAGCCGCGGCCCCCACGCCCACGCCGCCCACAGCCCGAGGAGGGCGGCGGCGAGGGAGGCGTAGAGGCCATAGGGGGACGTGAAGAAGACGAGGTAGAGCGCCACGGCGCCGAGGTGCGCGGCCCCCTTGAGGAGCCAGAGCAGCGGGGGCTCCGCGGGCAGGGTGACGGGGCGGAGATCGCGGGGGAGGGTCATGTGCCGCCTCGCGCTCAGCCGCGCGCCGCGCCCAAGATGACCTTAGGCAGCTTGGCGAGGCTCGGCGCGACCTCCATCTGCGTGAGCGCCTGCGCCACCTGCTCGCAGCGGCGGTGCGTGGCGAACCAGAGCGGCTTGGGGCTCACCACAAAGGGGCCCCGCACCACCGTCTTCTGCACGCCCTCCAGCATATACGAGTTGTGCACGAACCCCACGCCGCTCTGGATGTCCTGGCGGGTGTGCCCCGGGAACGCCCCCCACGCCGTGACGCCCATGCCGTAGCTCAGGGCGGCCCAGTGGTTGACGCAGACGCTGCCGTAGCGGAGGTCTTGGATGGCGCGCTCGAGGGCGGCGGCGTGCGCCTTGGCGGTGCGGGGGTCGATGATCACGCACGCGTTGAGGGTGCCCCAGAGGCGCTCATTGGCGAACCGCGTCGCCTCCTCAAGGAAGGACGCGGCGTCGGGGGCGTCGAGGGCGGTCTCCACGGCGAGCCCGCAGAAGGACTCCTCGGTGAAGCAGACGTGGTCGCCGACGGGGTCCACGTCGGCGATGAGGCCCCACGGGAGGGGCGCGGCGCCCCCGAGGGCGTCTCCCGCGGCGCCTCCCGCGGCGCCCTCGATGCGCTCCGCGTTGGGCTCCGAGGCCATAAAGCGCTCAAAGCGGTCGCGCGCCCCGGGGTAGTAGGCGGGGCGGCGGGGGACGGCGCGGAGGGCGGCGCGGAGGGCGTCGAGGAAGGCGCGGCGCTGCGGCCAGTCGCGCTGCGTGACGAGCACGCGGGCGGCGTTGCAGTTGAAGCCGGCGTTGTTGGTCATCTGGGTGGCCACGTTCTCGGCGTGGAAGCGCAGCTCCGCCGCCGTCCACGAGCCCGGGACGACGAGCACGGGGCTCACGTTGCCGAGCTCGCTGGTGAGCCGCTTGTGGCACACGGGCTCATCGCGCTCCTTGCGCGCCGCGCCCTCCGCGCCCACGCCGTATACGATGGCGTCGTGGGTCTTGTCGCTACCGGTGATGTGAATCTCCTCCACGAGGGGGTGCTGGCACAGGTACGCCCCCTCCGCCGCCCCGCCTCGGCACATCCGCACGAAGCCGCGCTCGATGAGCGGGCGGAGGGCGCGGGCGTAGTGGGGCTCGAGGTAGTCGTTGACGGGGTTGAACTTGAGGAAGCAGACGCGCCCCTCCACCACGAGCTTGTGGAGGGCGTCGAGGAGTCCGATGCTCGCCACGTTGCCCGCCCCGAGCACAAGCGCCACCCCTCCTTCATCCGCGCCGCCGGGGCGGTTGAAGGAGGAGGTGCGCCGGTGCCAGTCGTCGGTGGACGCCTCGGGGGTGAGCCACAGCTCCGCCGAGAAGCCCACGAAGCTCACCTTGTCGATGAGGTCGTTGGGGAACACCCTCACCGCCACCTGCCCGCTCGGGAGGCGGCGGGCGTGCCGGGCGGTGACGCCGGTGTGCCCGTGAGCCTTGAGGGCGCGGAGCGCCTCGATGAGCTGGCGGGTGACGCGCGCCTGCACCATGGGGCCGCCGAGCCACTCCTCGCCGCGCTGGGGCGAGCCCTCTGGGATGCCCTTGGCCTTGATGGCGTCCGCCGCCTGCCCCGCGGCGGCCTCGCCGATGCAGGCGAGGACTCGCTCGAGGAGCGCGATCTTCTCCGAGAGGGGGAGGCGCGCCCACTCTGTGCGCTTGGCGTGGAGGGTCTCGAGGTCGCGGTCGAGCTCATCTGCGCGCTCGGGGCGAGGGGCGGCGGTGTTCATAGGTGCTCCTCAGGGGTGTGCTCAGGTGGGGGGCGCTTGTGCGCGCCCGCGTAAGTCGTTAGGGTGAGGCGCTGCGCGCCCTCGCGAGCGGGGCGCGGTTGGGCGCGGCGGCGCGGCAAGGCGGCTCAGCACGGCGGCTCGACATTGTATGACACGCAGGCAAAAAATCCATAGCGGAGGAGCGTTAGCCGCCGCCCTCGCCGCCCTCGCCGCCCTCGCCGCCCTCGCCGCCCCGCGCCTCGCGCGCGCCGCGCCGCCC
>VGTA01000715.1 GCA_016874875.1 Deltaproteobacteria bacterium
TGCACCGCCGGGCGCAGCCACCGCACCCCCTCCAGCCCCCGCGCCCGAGACGGATGCACCCGATTCGTGAGCAACACCACCACCACCTCCCGCTCCACATCCACCCACAGCGACGTCCCCGTAAACCCCAAGTGCCCCACCGCCCAGCGCCCAAACCCGCCCCCCGCGCTGCTGTAGCCTGGGGAGGGCGTGTCCATCCCCAGCACAAAGCTCCCGCGCTCCGGGGCGCGCCAGCGGAGGTCGAGGGCGTCGCGGACGGCGGCGGTGAGGGCGGGGGCGGCGCGGGCGGCGAGGGCGTCGAGCAGCCAGGCGCCCCACCCGCCCACGTCCGCCGCTCGCCCAAACAGCCCCGCGTGCCCGCACACGCCCCCAAAGAGCCACGCGTTGTCGTCGTGCACCTCGCCCTGCAGCGGGCCGCGCCAGGGGCAGCGCTCGGTGGGGGCGCAGGCGCTGGCGGGGACGGGGGCGGGCGGGGGGGGGGCGCCGCGGGGGGCGAGGGGGCGGAAGTGCAGCCCCGCCCCGGCGCCCGCCCAGCGCCCCTCGAGCGTCTCGCCGCTCAGCCGCTCGAGCGCCCACTCCAGCAGCAGGTAGCCGAGGTCGCTGTAGACGCTCTTGCTCCCGGGCGCGTACTCGCAGGGCGTGCGCGCGATCACGCGCCGCGCCCACCCCTTGAGCGCGCGCGGGTCCTCGCCGCTCAGGCGACCGTGGGCGAGCCCCTCGTGGTAGCGGCGGTGGGCGGGCAGCCCCGCGCTGTGGTTGGCGAGCCGCCACACCGGCGCGCTCGACAGCAGCGGGTCCTCGAGCCGCGCCGCCCCCCGCAGCGCCTCGCCGATGGTGGTCTGTGGCGTGAGCGCCCCCGCCGCGAGCAGCTCCCAGAGCCACGCGCCCACCGCCAGCGGCTTGGTGAGCGAGGCGAGGTCGTAGTGGGTGTCGGCGCTCACGAACGCGGCGCCCGGGTCGCGGCTCAGGCGCCCCTCGGTGAGCTGCGCGCCTCGCCAGGCGCCCTCGTGGCGCCGCGCGAGCCACAGACTCGCCCCCGGGGTGACCCCCTCGAGCACGGCGCGGCTGAGGAGCGCTTGTAGCCCGCGCAGCCGCTCGGGCGGGAGGGGGGCGAGCGGCGGCGGCGGCGGCGCGGGGGTCATCGGGGCCTCGTGGGGCGGGGCGGGGCGGGGCGGGGGAAGGCGGGCGGGCGGGGCTAGGAGGCGGGCGGCGCCTCGAGCCGCTGGAGGCGCGCGGACCACCTGAGACCGTAGCACAGAGTCTGCGCGGCGCGCGCGGCGAAATGGACCCCCCACACCCACCACGCGGCGGCGCCGAGGTGGGCGGTGAGCAGGTAGGTGACCGGCAGCGTGACGAGCCACTGCCCCGCCACGCTCACGAGCATCACGAAGCGGTTGTCGCCGAGCCCGAGCAGACTCTGGTAGGTGACCATGTGGTAGGCCTCCAGCGGCAGCACGAGCGCCATCAGCCGCAGCGTGGGGGTGATGACGCTGAGGGCGGCGGGGTCGTCGGTGAAGGCGCGCCCGATGGCCTCGGGGGCGAGTCCGAACAGCAGCGCCAGCGCCCCCAGCGCCGCCACCGCCCACGCCGCCACGCTCCTGTGCCAGCCGCGCGCCTCGTGGGGGCGGCCGGCGCCGAGGGCGCGGGCGACGAAGGTGGAGGCGGCGATCCCAAAGCCCATCGCGGGGAGCAGGGCGGCGAGGAAGAGGTTGAGCAGCACGTTGGAGGCGGCGAGCGCGGGGGCGCCGAGGCGGCCCATGAGGCTCATGAAGACGGTCATGCCGAGCGCGAAGAGCGTGCGCTCCACGCCGGAGGGCACCGACATCCTCAGCAGCTCTCGCCACTCGTCGCGGCTCGGCAGGGCGCGCAGGAAGCCGAAGGGGCGCGCGGCGCGCAGGGCGAAGGCGAGGTGCAGGGCGGCGCCCACCCACATCGACAGCGCGGTGCCCAGCCCCGCCCCCTCCACCCCCATCGCCGGCGCGCCGAGGTGGCCGTAGATGAGCACCCAGTTGAGGGCGATGTTGGTGAGGTGCATGACGAGCAGACTCGCGAAATAGAGACTCGCGCGCTCCACGGCGCTCCAGTAGCTCCTGAAGGCGAAGTGGGCGCCGAGCGCCACCATGCCCCAGAGCCGCGCCTGCAGGTAGAGCGCCCCGTCGCGCTGCACGCCGAGGTCGTCGCTCGTGTGCGACATCAGCCACCCCGCCCCGCTCGACAGCCCCAGCCACAGCGGCAGCCCCACCAGGGTGACGAGCAGCAGCCCGGCGTTGAGCGGCGCGGCGTAGTCGGCGCGCCCGGCGCCGCGCCAGCGGGCGGTGAGGGTCTGCACGCCCACCGAGAGCCCCATGAGGAAGGCGGTGCAGAAGAAGTGCAGGAAGCTCGCGATCCCTACGCTCGCCAGCGCCTGCGTGCCCACGCCGCCCACCATGGCGGTGTCGACGAGGTTGACGATGTTCTGTGAGATCATGCCGGCGATGAGGGGGGCGGAGAGCGTGAGGATCGCGCGGTGTCGAGCGCGGGGGCTCTCGGGGGGGGCGTAGGCGCCCGCGGGCGTGCTCATGGGGCGGGGGGTCCTTTGGGGGGCGCGGCGCTGAGG
>VGTA01000716.1 GCA_016874875.1 Deltaproteobacteria bacterium
GGTGGGCGAGTGCCGCCAGGGCGCGCAGGAGTGCGGCGCCGACGCCACGCTCGGCGCGTGCGGCGGGGCGGGGTTCGTGGGGCCGGCGGGCGCGGATGTGTGCGATGGGCGCGACGAGGACTGCGACGGGCGCGCCGATGAGGGCGCGGAGGACCCCTATGAGGCGTCCACGGGGGAGATGGACCCGCCGGGCAACGAGCTGTGTCAGGACGCCGCGCGCCTCCTCGACGTGGACGAGGGGGAGGAGCCGCTCTTCTATGAGGAGGGCAGCGTCTTCCGCAGCGCCCCCGACGCCCCCGCCGACGTGGACTACTATTTCGTGAAGGCGATCGACAGCCTCTTTAACCTGTGCGTGCCCGGGACGGCGCAGTGCTTTGGTTTCGCCTTTGACTTTACGCTCCCCGAGGGCGCCGCGCGCGGCGACTATGAGGTGTGCGTGGAGGTGATCGACGGCAACAACCCCTGCACCCCCGAGCGCGTCATCTGCAACAATGACCCCGACGTCACCTTTAACGCCGCCAGCGGCACCTACCTCTTCAACGTGACCTGGCCGGGGCGCTGCAGCTTCACCGACGACAAGTTCTTTACGATCAAGGTGCGGGGCGCGTCGCCCACGGTCAACTCCTGCGCGCCCTATCGCCTCTCGATGATGACGTCGGGCGAGGACGCCTCGTGCCCCGAGACGCCCTGAGCGCCCAAGAGCCCCCGCCGCCCCTGCGCGGGCTGACCGTGGTGGTGGCGGCCTACCAGGAGGAGGAGGCGCTCCCGCGCCTGATGGCGGAGCTCTATGAGGACCTCGCGGCGGTGGAGGACCTCGAGGTGATCGTGGTGAACGACGGCTCCACCGACGGCACGGCGGCGGTTATGGGGCGGCTCGCGCCGCCGCCGGGGCGGGCGGGGGCGCTCGTGTGCCTTCACCTCCCCCGCAACCTCGGCATGGGCGCGGCGCTCCGGGCGGGGTACGCGGCGGCGACGCGCCCGTGGGTGACGTTCCTGCCGGGGGACGGGCAGATCGCGCCGCGCGAGCTGCTGCGCCTGTGCGCGGCGGCGGAGGGGGGCGCGCGCCTCGTGACCACCCGCTACACCAACCGCCGCTACACGCCGCTGCGCTGGCTCCTCTCGCGCGGCCTGCGCGCCCTCAGCGCGCTCATCGTGGGCACGCGGGTGGCGAGCGAGGGGTCGTACCTGATCGAGCGGGGGCTCCTGCGCGCCCTCCCGCTGGCCTCGAGCAGCTTTATGCTCAACCTCGAGCTGCCCATCCGCGTGGCGCGCGCGGGGCACCCGGTGGCGCTGGCGTGGATCGGGGTGCGCGAGCGGCTCGGGGGGGTGTCGAGCGCGGCGCGCCCGGGGCGGGTGTGGCGCACGCTGCGCGACCTCGTGGCGCTCCGCGCGCTCCTAGAGCGCGAGGCGCTCGCGCGCCACGGGGCGCGCGCCGCCCTGCGGCTGCTGTGGGGGCCGCTCCGCTGGCTGGCGGTGGGGGGGCTGCTCGCGTGGGCGTGGGGGAGCGGGCTGCTGGCGCAGGGGTGGGCGGCGGCGTCGCGCCTCTCGCCGCTCACGCTGGCGGCGGCGCTGGGGTGGATGTGGGGGGGGGTCACCCTCGGGGCGCTGCGGTGGCTCTGCCTCCTGCGCGCCTTTGGGCTCCACGCCCCCCCGCCGCTCCTCGCCGCCCGCCTCTGCTACGAGGGGCTCTTCTACAACACTCTCGCCCCAGGCGCCGTGGGGGGCGACGTGCTGCGCGCGCACTGGCTCCGCGCCCTCGACCCCGCGCGCTCCTCCGCCCACTACGCCGTCACGCTCGGGGAGCGGGTGATGGGGCTCGTGAGTCTCGGGCTCCTCTGCGCCACGGGGGCGGGGGGTGGGCTCACGGCGGGGGGGGCGGCGGCGGGGGGGGCGGCGGCGCTCTGCGCGCTCGCGGCGCTCGCGTCGGCGCCACCGCTCGCCGCGCGCGCCCTGCCGCGCGCCCCCCGCCTCCTCGCCGCCCCCCTCGCCCAGGTGGCCGCGTGCCGCCCGAGCTGGGTGGCGCTCGCGCTCCTCGTCAACACGCTCGGGCACCTCACCTCCTTCGCGCTCCTCGTGGCGCTCGCCGCCGACCTCGGCGTCACCCTCAGCGCCGCCGAGTGGCTCGTGAGTCTGTCGGTGGGCCTGCTCGCCGCCAACCTGCCGCTCTCGGTGGCGGGGGTGGGGCCGCGCGAGGCGTCGCTGGTGTGGGCGCTGGGGCGCTACGGCGTGCCCGAGGGGGCGGCGCTGGCGCTCAGCCTCTCGAGTCTAGCGGTGCTCTTGGCGCTCGCCGCGCTAGGGGGGCTCCTGCACGCGGCGGCGCCAGGGGGGGCGCGCGGGGGGCTTGACGGGGAGGCGGCTTCGGGGTAGTGGTGGCGCATATCAAGAGGGTTGATAGTTAGAGCATTGACTTGATCAACAGATCATCCACAGGTCATCCACAGATCTTTGCGCGTCGCGCGCAGGTGCGCAGGAGGCAGCGAGCATGGCAGAGGAGAGAGCGGCGGGCGCGGCGGGCGCGGCGGGCGCGGCGGGGGGGCGCTACCTGAGCGGGTTTGGCAACGAGCACGCCACCGAGGCGCTGCCGGGGGCGCTGCCG
>VGTA01000717.1 GCA_016874875.1 Deltaproteobacteria bacterium
CTGTGGGTGTAGCCTGACTCGTTGGGGAAGGGCTGCGTCGTGGAATCGACGCTCATGTTGTGCACATCGAGCCAGCGCGCCGCGAGGAGCTGCCCGCCGGTGAGCTTGAGGTCCGAGGTGCCCCACCGGCGGTTGTCATAGGCGCCGCCGCCGTCCCCCTGCTGGTTGCTCAGGAGGTTGTTGGCGATACGGAACTTATGGCGGTTGTTCACAAACACGCCATAGGGTCCACCCGCCACCTCCGCGCTCTCCATGCCGATGTAGGCCCACTGCGAGGTGGAGAGGTCGCTGTAGCGGCAGTCGGTCTCCCCGCCGGCGCCGTAGTACCAGCCGCCGTTGGCGCAGCCGCCGTCGCGCTGCTGGTAGCCGAGGTAGTCCACCAGCTGCTGCACATACCACTCCCACGGCATGCCCGCCGCGATGCCCGTGCGCACATTAGTGCCGCTCAGGGCGGGCAGGACGGTGGAGATGGCGCCCGTGTTCATGCCGGTGAGGTACACGTTGGAGCTGCGCGCGAAGAGGCCGAGGCGGTCGTTGGTGCCCGCGATCGGGGCGCAGGGGATCACGCGGTTGCCGCCGTAGCCGCACTCGTCCGCCTCGTCCTCCGCGGGGACGCCCTCTTGGCCCGTGCGCGCCACGTTGTAGTTGAGGAGGCGCATGGCGCTCTCGGCGTAGGGGTCGTTGTCCCACCGCGCCTGGTTCGTCGCCCGCCACTCCGCGCTCGCGTCCCCGGCGCCCACGGCGGCGGGGGGGTAGGCGGGGAGGTGGTTGTTGATCACGAAGAGCCACTGCGCGATGCCGGTCGCATCGGTGTAGTTCGAGCGCGCCTCCATGTTGGCGCCCGTCCCGGAGTAGCCCTGCATCCACCTGTGGGTGTACCACATGCTCTCTTGGATGGCCATCGAGACCATGACGTCGAGCTGGTCGGTGCTCCAGTCGCGCGGGTTACGCGAGAGGCGCTGCGCCCCGGTGCCGTTCTCGCCAAAGTTGTAGATGAACAGCTTGAACGTGCCGAAGGTGCTCGTATTGTTGCAGTCGGAGCGCGCGCGGACGCTGATGTTCAGCTGCGTGTCGTTGTCGACGTAGGGCACCGTGTAGAGGCGACCGATGTCGTAGACGGTGCTGGTGGTGCTGTTCCTGTTCGCCGTGAACGAGGTGTCGTTGGCGAAAATGTCAGCGGCGGGACTCTGATCCACGTCCCAGGTGATCGTGTAGCTTCCGCAGTCTGCGTTGCGGATGATCGCCTTGAGCGTGATGGGGGCGCCCTCGTGGGCTGGGTGGGGGAGGGCCGGGTTCTGCTGCGAAAAAGGAACAACGATGATCTTGTTCACTTCTTGCGCGCGCGCGCCTGAGAGGAGCGCGAGCTGCGCGACCACGACCAAACCCAGACCGCACAAGAGCTGTCGCGGTGAGGAGAGGCTCATTTGAAGCTACCTCGCTGGGGGATAGGGGGATGATATAGGGGGGGGCGTCTAGCTTGAGAGACTAGCACTCCCTTGTGAAATGTGTAGTTTTTTTGTGTGCCTAGATGTCAGAAAAAGCTCAGAACAAGCTCAGAAAAAGCTCAGAACAAGCTCAGAAAAAGCTCAGAAAAAGCTCAGAAAAAGCTCAGAAAAAGACCTTCTCCATCCTCCCGTCCACCACACTCGCCATCTTCTCCTGACAGCCGCGCCCCCGGTAGCACACCTTCACCTGATGCGACCCCGCGCTCACGGGGTGCTTAAAGAGGATGTTGCTCTCGATGATGAAGCGCCGATCCACAAAAATCTGCGCCGTCTCGGGCAGCTTCACGCTCAAGAAGCCCGAGCCGCTCTGCGCCGGGGGGGGCGCGGCGGGGCGGGGGCGCGCGGGGCGGGGACGCGCGGGGCGCTCGGCGCGGGGCTCGGGGCGCGGCGGGGGGGCGGCGGGGGGGTAGGGCGGCAGCTCGGCGTTGATCGTCAAGACCCCGCGCTGAGCCTCGCTCCAGCTCAGGCGGTAGCGGCGCCCCTCGTAGCCATCCTTGGAGATCTCCACTACCACCTCGCTCGCCGTGATGGGGAGCTCGCGCTCGAGGGGCGCCTCGCCCACGCGCTCGTCGCCGATCTTGACGCTCGCCCCCGCCGGCTCACAGTGGACCACCAGCCGCCCACGGCGCCTCTGGAGCGCGAGGGTGATGGAGGGCTGCGCGCGCGTGGGCCAGAGCGTCTGCTTGAGCTCGTCGTGCCCAGCGAGGGAGACGGTGATGTTCATGGGCGCGCCCTCGCGCGCCTCCACCGTGAGCGGCGTGGGGCGCGGCAGCCAGCGGTCGTCGATGGCGACCTCCGCGCCCGGGGGCTCCGTGCGCAGCTCAAGGCTAAAGGGGACCGAGGCGCCGAGGGCGGAGGGCGGCGCGCCCCCTGGGGAGGCAGAGGAGGCGAGGGGCGCGTAGGGCGCCGCGTACCCCGGAGGGTAGCCCGCCGCGCCCGCGCCCTGCCCCGGCGAGAGCTGCCCCGTCGCGGAGAGCCCCTGCCCCGGCGAGAGCTGCCCCGGCGCGAGCTGCCCCGGCGCGGAGAGCCCCTGCCCCGGCGCCAGCTGCCCCGGCGAGAGATGCCCCGGCGCCAGCTGCCCGAGCGGCG
>VGTA01000718.1 GCA_016874875.1 Deltaproteobacteria bacterium
TCGTTACGCGTGCTGCGCCCTGAGGGGCGCTACGCGCTGCTCTGCCCCACGGCGCTGCTCTCGGAGCGGGGCCCCTGGAAGGCGTGGGCGCACGCGAACTGGCGCCCTACATCTTTTCTCCTCTACGCGGTCGACCTCTTTGAGGGCGCGCGGGTGCGGACGGCGCAGGTGGCGGGGGGGGCGAGCGCGGAGGGGGGCGAGGGCGCGGCGTGGCTCCTCAGCGAGGACCCGCACCTCCCCTGCGCCGCCCCCGCGCGCGTGCGCCTCGGCCCAGACGACCTCAACTGGTACGCCGCCCTCAGCGACGCCGCGGGGGCGGGGGGCGCGCCGGCGGGGGCGGGGCTCACGCCGCTCAGCGCGCTCGCCGACGTGCGCGCCGGCTGCACCACGCAAGACGCCTACCTGCTAGCCGCCGAGGTCCTAGAGTCGGGCGAGGCGAGCGGGGGCGCCTCGCTGGCGCTGGTGACCACCGGGGCGCTCGACCGCTACGCCTGCCGCTGGGGCGCCGCGCCCACCCGCTTCCTCGGGGTCGACTGGCAGCGCCCGCGCTGGCCCGCCGCCCCCAGCGCCCCCTCCCTCGCCCGCGCCCTCGCCCGCCAGCGCGCCCCGAAGGTGCTGGTGGGCGGCCTGACGGCGGTGATCGAGGCGTGGTTCGATCGCGCGGGGGAGGCGGGGGGCGTGGTGCAGACCTGGGCGCTCTCGCCGCGCCCGGGGGTGGAGGGGGATTGGCTGGCGGCGTTGCTCAACTGCGCCACATTTTCGCGGCGTTTCGTGAGAGAGCACGGAGGGCAGGCAATGAGTGGACGCCAGCTCACGATCAAGAGGAGTGCACTGCTCGAAGCCCTCCTGCCCACCCCCCCGGCGCTCGGCGGCGGGGAGGAGGCGCGCCACGCGGAGCTGGCGGAGCTGGCGCGCGCCCTCGCCGCCCCCCTCTCCCCTGCCGACCGCGCCGCCCTCGACCGCCGCGCTCACCTGTGCGCCGCGGCGCTGTTTGGGCGCTCGGCGGAGGAGGCCGAATCAGACCTCCTGTGGTGGCAAGCTCGCTCGCGGGGGAGGGGGGAATAAAGAGGCGATGAGCGCCTGTCTTGAGGCCGCTGGGCGGCCACACGGCGTACCAAAAAGAGCTGTCAGAAAAAAAGAAAAAAGAAAAAAGAAAGACCCAGTGTCTCGTTACTTGAAGGCGCACGCTCTTGGGGGCGCCTCAGGCAGGTCCCACCACGCGCCCCCCTCGTAGCAGAGCGCCAAGCGTCATCTCGAGCCCCTGTGCACATCATCAACCTCTTGCCTAGGCATAGAGAAAGGTCCCGCACTGTCTCAGCGTCCATCGTCCTCAACACATCAAAGCTAGAGAGCGAGTTTATGACCAAGACGTCTAATCATCCCAAGAAAACCCTCGTCACCCCAAAAAACCTGCCGCCGCACCACCCCGCCGCCCGCCGCGCCCGCCGCAAGCGCGCGGAGGAGGCTAGCCTGGAGAATGTCATATGCAATATCATCTATCCGATGCTGACGAATTCTAATCACATAGATTTTATCAGTTCTTGGGAGGACGAGGCGTTGTCGCTTTATATGCGGTTGGTTCGATCGGCTCGACTTCGCGAACTCCATGAAAAAGGACTTTTTGATGAGGCGCGCTACTTCATTCTAAAGGGAGTAAAAAATTCGCGATTAAATTGTCAAAGAGCCGAGCAGACACTTAAGAAATCAAACACCTGCTCACTCAATGAACTCGAAGAGTCTTTTGACCCAAACCTGATTCGAGCGCTTCTAAATGCTCATGCTGCCAATAATGATGATCAAGTATTCACACTGGAGTACATTCACGCACTGGCCCAGAGCGAGGAGCGTATGCGGTTTGAATTGAATGTCCCTGTTGAGATATTTTCTGTTCTTTTGGCAGCGACCCCTGAGAATAGGTTCATATTTATCGCAAAGGTATTCACGGACCTTACATCACGCCAAATTGGCGATTGGGTTCATCAATGTGATTACATAGTTAACAATAGGTACCATAAGATGATTTCAGAGGTTCGTCGGCGAGTTCACGCGCGCTTAAAGGGGCGCTGAACGAAATAAACAAAATACGCTTGTAGATGTATTATGGATGTGCTATAATTAATATAAACACATCAAAAGACATCAAGTATGCGCGACCGATCCGAACCGCGCCTCAGCCACGAAGTGCGCGCCCTCTTCAGCCTCTCAGGCCCTCTCATCGTCGCGCTCGTGGGGCATCAAGCCATCACGCTCGTCGACACCTTTGCCGCCGGCAGAATCGGCGTGGAGGCCCTCGCCGCCGTCAGCCTAGGGGGGGCCATCTACTGGGCAGTCACCGTGTTTCCACTAGGCGTCCTGCTCGGGCTCGACCCGCTCGTCTCCCAAGCGCTCGGCGCTGGAGACGAGAGCGCCGCTTGGGCTGATGTTAGGCGCGGCGTCGGACTCGCCGCCGCGATGAGCGTGGGGGCGATGACCCTCATCTACCTCCTCGGCACCCCAGGCCTCCCCTGGGCGCCCGCCGGCAGCCCCGTGACGGCAGAGCTCAGGGCCTATCTCGTCGGCCGCCTCTGGTGCGTCCCGATG
>VGTA01000719.1 GCA_016874875.1 Deltaproteobacteria bacterium
CCTCGCCCCTGTAGAGGATCGACCCGCTCGTCACCTCGTAGCCCTCGCGCCCAGCGAGCACGTACGACAGCGTGCTCTTGCCCGAGCCGTTGGGGCCCATAATGGCGTGCACCTCGCCCACCGGCAGCGACAGCGACAGCCCCTTGAGGATCTCCGCGCCCCCCGCCACGCGCGCATGCAGGTCTTTGATCTCTAACAGCATCTCCGACATCTCAGCTCTCTTTCTTGGTCTCGCGTCCCGTATGTGCGCCCCGTATGTGCGCCCCGTATGTGCGCCGCTCAGCCCACCGTGCCCTCAAGGCTCACGCTCAGCAGCTTGTTGGCCTCCACGGCGAACTCCATGGGCAGCTCGTTGAGCACCTCGCGGCAGAAGCCCGTGACGATCAGCGCCACCGCCTCCTCCGCCGACAGCCCGCGCTGCTGGCAATAGAACATCTGCTCCTCGCTCACGCGCGACGTGGTCGCCTCGTGCTCCACCTTGGCGTCGGCGCGCGCCACCTCGATATAGGGGAAGGTGTGCGCGCCGCAGTCGGGCCCGATCAGCAGCGAGTCGCACTGCGAGTAGTTGCGCGCCCCCGCCGCCCCCGGCGCCACCTTCACGAGCCCGCGGTAGGTGCCCTGACTCCTGCCCGCCGACACGCCCTTGGAGACGATGTTGCTGCGGGTGTTCTTGCCGATGTGCACCATCTTGGTGCCGGTGTCCGCCTGCTGGCGGTGGTGGGTGAGGGCGATGGAGTAGAACTCCCCCACCGACTCGTCGCCGATGAGCAGGCAGCTCGGGTACTTCCAGGTGATCGCCGAGCCCGTCTCCACCTGCGTCCACGAGATCTTGGAGCGGCGCCCCTGGCACTTGCCGCGCTTGGTCACGAAGTTGTAGATGCCGCCGCGCCCCTCCTCGTCGCCGGGGTACCAGTTCTGCACCGTGGAGTACTTGATCTCGGCGTCGTCGAGCGCCACGAGCTCCACCACCGCCGCGTGGAGCTGGCTCTCGTCGCGCTGCGGCGCCGTGCAGCCCTCGAGGTAGCTCACGTAGCTCCCCTCGTCGGCGATGATCAGCGTGCGCTCGAACTGCCCGCTCTTGGCCTCGTTGATGCGGAAGTAGGTGGACAGCTCCATGGGGCAGCGCACGCCCTTGGGGATATACACAAAGGAGCCGTCGCTGAAGACGGCGGAGTTGAGGGCGGCGAAATAGTTGTCGCTCACCGGCACCACCGAGCCGAGGTACCGCCGCACGAGCTCGGGGTGCTCGCGCGCCGCCTCCGAGAACGAGCAGAAGATCACCCCGTGCTTGGCGAGCTCCTCGCGGAAGGTGGTGACCACCGACACGCTGTCAAACACCGCGTCCACGGCGACCCCCGCGAGGGCGGCGCGCTCGTGCAGGGGCACGCCGAGCTTCTCGTAGGCCTTGAGCAGCTCGGGGTCCACCTCGTCGAGGCTCTTGGGCTTGGCCTTGGGCGCGGCGTAGTAGTGGATGTCTTGGTAGTCGATGGGGGGCACCCGCAGCTGCGCCCAGTCGGGGCTCGCCATCTGCTGCCAGCGCTCAAAGGCGCGGAGGCGCCACTCTAGGAGCCAGGCGGGCTCATTCTTCTTGGCGGAGATGAAGCGGACGGTGTCCTCGCTGAGCCCCTTGGGCGCCAGCTCCGACTCGATGTCGGTGACGAAGCCGTGCTTGTAGCGCTGCGCGATGGCGGACTCGATCTGCGGGTTCTGGCTCTCGCGCGCCTGCGCTGTCGCCTGCTCTGTCGCCTGCTCTGTCGCCTGCTCTGTCGCCTGCTCTGTCGCCTGCTCTGTCATGGAGTCCTCCGCGTCGCCCTTGGGTGTGGGGCGCCCTATACACCAAAGTTGACGCGCGCGTAAAGGTTGAGGTCGCGCGGGGGGATCAATAAAGTCCCGCGCGGGGCGCGTCGCGCCCGCCTCAGCGGCTCGCGCTCGTCACCACCACCCCGCTCAAGATCAGCGCCACGCCTAGGAGGTAGCGCGCGTTGAGCGGCTCCTTAAAGAAGAGCCAGCCCCCAAACGGCACGAGCAGGAACGCCAGGGCGGCGAAGGGGTAGGCGGTGGTGAGGGGGATGCGCTGCAGGAGCCAGAGCCACAAGAGCGTGGAGGCGGCGTAGAGGGCGAGCGCGGCGAGCACCACGGGCTGCAGCACGAGCGCCACCCACCCGCCGAGCCCCTCGGCGGGCGGCGCCTTGAGCGCGCCGAGCTTGAACAGGACCTGCCCGGTGGCCATGGAGGCGGCGAAGGTGACGAGCCCGATGAGGTGGGGGAGGGTGAGGGGGGCGCTTGGGGTGGTCATGGGGTGAGTCTCGGGGGGGGGCGGGGCTCGGGCGGGTCTCGAGCGGGCTTGTTTTTGTTGCTGCGCGCAGGGACTCTCTTGACCCTGAGGGCGCGAAGGCGCTCTCTTTAGCAGATATGTGGGCTCCAAGCCTTTATGACCTCACTCATACACACAGGAGATATCATGAAAAATTCTCTGAGCTATCCTCCAAGCTCCGTGTTCGCGCCCGCGCAAAAACGCGCACACGCTCACCCGGCGCCGCGACTCAGCGCGCTCGCCTCATGCGCGCTCGC
>VGTA01000720.1 GCA_016874875.1 Deltaproteobacteria bacterium
GGGGGGGGGGGGGGGGGGGAGGGGGGGGGGGGGGGGGGGGGGGGGGGGGGCGGGGGAGCATGGCGATGTCCTTTTGTTTTTCTATGCTTTTGATATTGCTCTATTTTTAATGGTGGCAGCCTTTTTATTTGCCTTTTTATTTTTCGCCCATCACCCCCCCCACCACGCGCCAGTTCCCCCCATAGTCCCTGCGGCGCCACACCCCCTCAAAGCCCTCCGCGCCCAAGAGCTCCCCCACCGCCTCCGTCTGATCCCACCCCACCTCCAACAGCAGCCCCCCCCCCGGCGCCAGCAGGGCGCGCGCCTCCGCCACCAGGCGGCGGACCACCGCCAGCCCGTCCCCCGGCGGGGCGCCGAGGTCGCCGTCGAGGGCGAGGCGGGGCTCGTGGTCGCGCACCTCCGGCGCCAGCCCCGCGAGGTCCGCCGGGCGGATGTAGGGGGGGTTGCTCACCACGAGGTCAGGCGGCGGCGCCCCCGGCGGCGCGGCGGCGCGGAGGGGCGCGAGGAGGTCCCCCGCCCACACGTCCACGCGCCCGCGCACCGCCCCCTCCGCGCGGAGGCGCGCCGCGTTGCGCCCCGCCACCGCCAGCGCCCCCGGACTCAGCTCGATCAGCGACGCCCGCGCCCCCGCCCCGAGCTCGCTCAGCAGCGACAGCCCCACGCACCCCGTCCCCGCGCACACGTCCACCACCCACGGCGCCGCCAGCGCGGGGCGGGCGCGCAGCCAGCGGAGCGCCTCCTCCACCAGCAGCTCGGTGTCGGCGCGCGGCGTGAGCGTCTCGCGGCTCACCTCGAACCGCAGCCCCCAGAACTCCCACGCCCCCAGGATGTGCGACAGCGGCTCGCGCCCCTCGCGGCGGCGGAGCGCGGCGTCGAGGGCGGCGCGCGCCTCTGGGGGCAGCGGCGGGTCGAGCGGCAGGCGCGCGCGCCCCACCCCCGCCAGGTCCTCGAGCAAGATGAGCCCCTCCAGCCGCCCCTCCTCAGGCTCCACCCCCGCCGCCGCGAGGCGCGCCGCCGCCCCCGCCAGCCACGCGCGCGCCCTCAACCTCAGACCAGATAGAGCGCCGCGCTCAAGAACAGCCCCACCACCCAGATCAGCGAGCGCAGCGACGCGCGGTCGGTGACGTAGGCCCACCCGTACAGCGCGCGGGCGAGCACGTAGCCGCCGGCGAGCGCGTTGATGAGCGTGACGTCGAGGGCCGCGCCGTAGCGCTGATGCATCACGAGCACGCCCACCGCGAACAGCGGGAACGACTCAAAGGAGTTGAGCTGCGCGTTGTTGGCGCGGCGCTGGCGCCCCTCCGCGAGCGCGAGGAAGGCGCGGGGGTCGTGGTTGTCGTAGGGGCGCCCGGCGCCCGACTTGGCGATCCCGGCGAACACGTACGGCAGCAGCCCCGCCGCGAGAGTCAGGGAGTAGCTGTAGTCGCTCATGATGAGTCTCCGCGCCGAGGGGGTGAAGGGACGGCGGCGCGCCCGTGAGCGTGACAGGGCGCGTCGGCGGGCGCAAGCGGGAGCGCGCCAGAGCGCGCCAGAGCGCGCTAGAGCTCAGCTCGCGCGCGCCAGAGCTCAGCCCGCGCGCGCCAGAGCTCAGCCTGCGCGGCGCGCGCGCCCCAGCGCCCACGAGAGCCCCAGCCCCGCCGCCAGCAGCGCCCCCCCCGTGGCGGCGCGCGGCGCTAGATTCGGCGCCGCCCCCTGCGCCGCGCGTATCGCCTCGAGCCACGCCCCCGGCACCGCCGCGGGGGACGCAAGCCGCCACGCGAGCAGCGCGGCGGCGGCGGCGCAGAGGGCGGCGAGCGCCCGCGCCCCCCGCGCCCCCGGCGCCCGCTCCGCCCACCACAGCAGCCCTAGCCACGCCCCCCCCACCGCCGCCCCGGCGGCCACCTGCGCGGGGCTGTGGGCGTGGAGCGCCACCCGCGCCCACGCCGTGAGCGGCACCCACCCCACGAGCAGCCCCACCGCCGCGTACCCGCCGAGGCGCGCGAGCGGCGCGCGCGGCGCGGCGCGGAGGTGCCCGAGGAGGGCGGCGGCGAGCAGGAGCGCGCCCATCGCGGCCTGCGCGTGCCCGGAGGGCATCCCGAACCCCGAGGAGACGTGCGCCCCGAGGGGGGGGAGCGCCACCGGGTCGTGCCACCAGGGGCGCGGCTGCGCGAGGGTGTGCTTGAGCGCGAGGTTGAGCAGCGTCCC
The DNA here is from genome assembly GCA_016874875.1 of Deltaproteobacteria bacterium. Taxonomy (GTDB): domain Bacteria; phylum Myxococcota_A; class Bradymonadia; order UBA7976; family VGTA01; genus VGTA01. Next base: position 2,185 of record VGTA01000720.1, read on the forward strand.
GATCACCCAGAACGCGCACAGCCGCCACGCGAGCGCGTCGAGGGGCGCCCACGCGGGCGCGAGGAGCGCGCGCCCCCCCCGCCGGCGCGCGGCGAGGGCGGCGAGGGTGGCGAGGGCGCACAGCCCCATATAGGCGGGGCCCTTGCCGAGGAGGCTGATGAGGTCGGCGGCGGCGATGAGCGCGGGGGAGGGGGAGCTCATGGTGTGTGACTCAGGGCGTGAGGGGGGAGGGCGCCAGGGAGGAGAGCGCGGGGGGAGAGAGGGAGAGGGCGAGGGCGAAAGTGACCTGCGCCGCGTAGTAGAGCGGGATGCCCAAGGCGCGCGTGCCCCAGCGCGCCTCCACGAAGCGGTCGAGCGCCACCGACAGGTCAGACGCCCAGAAC
>VGTA01000721.1 GCA_016874875.1 Deltaproteobacteria bacterium
TCACCCTCACCCTCACCCTCACCCTCACCCTCACCCTCACCCTCACCCTCACCCCAAGCGGAGAGCGCGCCGTGAGCGGCACCATCCTGCAGCCCCACGAGCTCGTGGGGCCCTACGGGCGACTCAAGCCCCTCCGAGAGCGCGTGGACGTGGTCGTCGTGGGCAGCGGCGCTGGGGGCGCCACGGCGGCGGCCACGCTGGCGGAGGCGGGGCGGCGGGTGCTGCTCTTGGAGGAGGGACTCCCCTACTCGCACCGCGAGCACCACGCCAACTTCAGCGGCATGACCTCAGAGATCATGCGCCACGGCGGCGCCACCGTGATCATGGGGCGCGGGCCGATCCCCTATCTTGAGGGGCGCGTGCTCGGCGGCAGCACCGTGCTCAACGGCGGCATGTGCTGGCGCACCCCCGAGCGCGTCCTCGACGAGTGGGCGACGCGCGGCCTTGAGCGCCTCGCCCCCGGGCGCCTCGAGGGGTACTTCTCGCTCGTGGAGGACGTCATCGACGCCCGCTACCAAGACGAGGGCAGCGAGGGCGGCAACAACAACGCCTTCCGCCGCGGCGCCGAGGCGCTCGGCTGGCGGCTGCAGCGCAACAAGCGCAACCAGCGCCACTGCGTGGGCACCAACGACTGCGTGAGCGGCTGCCCCACCAACGCCAAGCGCAGCGCCGCCCTCACCTGGGTCCCCCGCCTCCTCGCCGCCGGCGGGCAGGTGCTCACGGGCGCCACCGTGCGCCGCGTGGTGGCGCGCGGCGGCGCGGCGCGCGGCGTGGAGGGCTACGTGCGCACCCCCTTTGGCGCCCTCCCCCTCTCCGTGGAGGCGCCCGTGGTGGTGGTGGCGTGCGGGGCGGTGCAGACGCCGCTGCTGCTCCAGCGCTCGCGCCTCACGCGCAACCCGCACCTCGGGCGGCACTTCACCGTCCACCCCAACGCCAAGGTCGCCGCCCTCTTCGACACCCCCGTCGAGAGCCTGCGCGGCGTGCACCAGGCGTGGCAGTGCGTGGAGTTTCAGGACGAGGGCCTGCTGCTCGCCCCCGGCGGCGTGCCGCTCTCGGTGATCAGCCAGTGCTTCCCCCTCGCCGGCGCCGCCCTCCAAGAGCAGATGCGCCTCGCCCCCTACATCGCCACCGCCGGCGTGCTGGTGGACGACAGCGTGGAGGGCTCCGTGCGCGCCGGACTCTTTGGGTGGGACCACGTGCGCTACGACCTCACCGACTACGACCAGTCGCGCTTCGTGCTCGGCGTGCAGCGCCTCGCGGCGCTCTTTTTCGCCGCCGGCGCCCGCCGCGTCTACACCCCGTTCGCGGCGCAGCCCGCCCTCGACCACCCCTCGCAGGTGGAACACCTCGCCCGCCTCGCCCCCCGCGTCGAGGAGACCGAGTACTTCACCGCCCACCTCATGGGCACCTGCCGGATGTCGGCGCGCGAGGAGGGCGGCGTGGTGAGTCCCCGCGGGGAGCTGTGGGGCGTGCGGGGACTCTATGTGGCGGACGCCAGCGTCATGCCGGGCACCATCGGCGTGAATCCGCAGGTGACCATCATGGCGCTCGCGCGCCTGATCGCCGAGGAGATCGCCGCCGGCGGGGCGCCGGCGTGAGAGCGTGAGAGCGTGAGAGCGTGAGAGCGTGAGAGCGTGAGAGCGTGAGAGCGTGAAATCGTCGCCCTCCCTCGGAAAGGGGCTTCTCGGGGCGCTCGAGATGTGATACCCAACAGCGAGACCCTCACCGCGGAGCGCCCCATGGCCAACGGCATCTACGTCGCGTCGAGCGGCTCCAAGGCTCGCCTAGAGCAGCTCGAAACCACCTCGCACAACCTCGCCAACCTCATGACCGCCGGCTTTAAGCGCCAAGAGGCCGTTTATCGCGAGGTGCACAACGAGGTCCACCAGCACCTAGGCTCCCCCGACCAAGCGCAGGGCGTGCGCCTGCCCAACCGCTTCTTGCCCGAGGACCGGATCAACACGTCCATCGACGACCGCTACACCTACTGGAGCCAGGGCATCCTCGACGAGACGGGCAACGTGCTCGACATCGCCATCGAGGGCAAGGGCTTCTTTAAGGTGCAGGACGCCAACGGCAACCAGTTCCTCACCCGCCACGGGCGCTTCCAGCTCGACGAGCAGGGCTTCGTGACCAACCAGAGCGGCCTGCAGGTGCTCGACTCCTCCGATCGCCCCCTGCGCCTGCCCCTCGCCGATGGCGGGCTGAGCGTGGGCTACGACGGGCGCGTGAGCGTGGGCGAGACGCAGCTCGGCGCGCTCGCGCTCGTGGACGTGGGCGACGGCTCCAACGCCACCCTCAACGGCGCCCTCACGCTCGTGGGCGAGAGCCTCTACCGCGTGGACGACCCCAACGCCGTGGAGCGCAAGGCCACGGGCCTCGTGCGCCAGGGCTTTATGGAGGGCTCCAACGTCAACGCCGTCAAGGAGATGGTCTCCCTCCTGAGCTCCTCTCGCCTCTTTGAGTATAGCCAGAAGGCGATGCAGAACATGGCCGACATGGACAACCAGGCGGTCCGCGACGTGTCGCGCCTGCAGGGCTGATCGCCGCTCCTCTCCTCCCC
>VGTA01000722.1 GCA_016874875.1 Deltaproteobacteria bacterium
CGGCGGGGGCGCGGCGCGCGCTAGCGGCGGCGCTGGGCGCGGGCGCGGCGGCCCTCTTGGGCGCGGGTGCGCTGCAGGCGGGCGCTCTCGCGGGCGCGGGCGAGCTTGCTCGCCTCGGCCTCGCGGCGCAGGCGCGCGCAGGTCTCGCGCTCCTCGTCGCTGAGGGCGGCGGCGAGGGGGGCGGGGGGGGTGAGGGGGGCGAGGGTCTCGAGCGCCTCGCTGGGCGCGTCGCTCGCCAGCTGCGCCTGCGCCAAGAACAGGCGCGCCTCGCGGTGCTCGGGCGCGTGCCTGAGCAGCTCCGTGAGCAGCGTCTGCACGCCGCGCAGGTCGTCGAGGGACAGGCGCAGCTCCACCCACTGCAGGTAGGCGTCGGGGAGGTGGGGCGCGAGGCGCGTGGCGCGCTCGAGGATCGGCTCCGCCTGCGCGAGCTCCCCGCGCTCCATGTGCTTGGCGCTCAGGTAGAGCATCAGCTCATACTCCATGCGCAGCTCCTCGCTCGACGGCCCCGCCCCCACCTCGCGCGCCACGCGCGGCGCGGCGGCGGGGGCGGCGCGGCGGCGGGCGGTGAGCCAGACGGGGCGCAGGTTGAGCAGCGGGTCGAGGTAGTCGATCTCCTCGCGCGCCACCTCCTCGAGCCCGGCGCACGCGTGCAGGCGGGCGAGGTGGGCCTCGTCGTAGACGTGGATGTTGAGCGTGTTGTCGTCGTCGGGGTGGACGGCGCCGTCCGCGTGAGGCGACACCCACATCTGGTAGCGGAACACGCCCCCGGGCGCCAGAACGCGCCCCACCTCGCAGAAGTACGCCTCCACCACGTCGGGCGGCAGGTGCGCGAGCACCGAGTAGGAGCACACCACGCCAAAGGCGCCGTCGCCGAGAGCGCTGAGGTCGGCCCCGGAGTTCGCCTCAAAGCGCAGGCCCGGGACGTCCCCGTGCAGCGCGCGCGCCTCCTGAATCATCACCTCCGACACGTCCACCCCCACCACCTCGCCAAAGTGCGACGCGAGGAGCGCCGTCATGCGCCCGATCCCGCAGCCGAGGTCGAGGGCGGCGCCGGCGTAGGGCGCCCCCGCCGCCCGGGGCGGGAGGTGGGGCGCGAGTCCGGCGAGGAAGGCCTCGGTGTCGGTGCGCGCCGACCGCTCGTAGCTCTCGACGTCCGCCTCCTGCGTCGCCGCCACCCAGTACCGCGCGTCCACGCTCGCGCGCCGGTCCCAGTCGAGGCGCATCTTGTCTTGGATGGTCGCCATCAGAACGCCAGCTGCACCGAGAGGCTGTAGGAGGTGCGCGCCGCCTGCAGGGTCTCAAAGTCAAAGAGCGGGAAGGTCACGCGCGTGTTGTCGGCGGAGTAGAGGCGCTGCATGGTGCCCACGCCGAGGCGCAGGCTGAGGCGCTTGAGCAGCTCGCTGTCCTCCTCTTGGTCTTGGCCCTGGAGGCTCTGGTTGAGCGCCTGCTGCGCGGCGGAGGCCGTGCGGTTAAAGCCGTAGAAGAGGGCGAAGCCGAGGCGGTGCATGGGCATCGACACCTGGTGGCCCGACTGCGCGTAGGGGGAGGCGAGCGCGTCGGTGGCGGCGCCGTCGAAGGTGGCGGCGCTGTAGCCGCCAAAGATCGAGTAGCCGAGGCCCACGCGCAGGCCGTGGAGGAAGGACAGGGGGTACTGGGCGTTGAGGCCGCCCGCCCAGCTGAAGAGGGAGTTGGACCACCCGAGGTCGGCGCCGCTCACCGCGCAGTACTGCGGCATCAGCTCGCAGTCCACCTGCTGCGTGGGGGAGGTGAGCACGTTGAAGCCGGCGCTGGCGAAGCCCTGAAAGACGAGCTTGATGGGCGTGGCGTAGCCGAGGGAGAAGGTGCCGTTGACTGAGCTGAGCACGCCGCTGGCGCGGCTGGCGCGGCTCGACGGGACGGAGAAGTCGAGGCTGATGTTGGCGTTGAGGCGCTTCACCCACTCGTCCACCTTGGGCAGGGTCCAGCCGAGGCTCAGGCCGATGTCGCTGATGTTGACCTCGTAGGGCTGGGTGGTGGGCGTGCTCGCGCGGGTCATCGTCTCCATGAGCGCCTGCTCAAAGGAGACGTTGCCCGAGACGAAGATGGCTGAGTAGTCCTTGCTGAACTCCCAGTTGTAGCTCAGGCCCGCCGAGAGGCCCCAGACCGCCCAGCCGAACCCGTCGGCGGCGGGCAGGTTGTAGGCGCTCCCGGCGTTGCGCTCGGCGCTGGGGTGAAAGACCCCGTGGTTGAAGGCCACGCTGGTGCTCACGGAGCCGGTGACGGGGAACTCCTCCTCCTCGGGCGCGGCGAGGGCGCGGGCCGGGGCGCTGAGGAGCGCGAGGCCCACGAGGGCGGCGAGCGCCATGAGCGGGGTGCGGCGCGGCGCGCGGCGCGGCGTGTGGCGCGGCGCGGGGCGCGGCGCGGGGCTCTGGGGCGCGAGGCGCGGGTGGTGGAGGGGGCGGGGTGACGGCATGGCGTGGCTCTCTGGGTCTGGCGCCTCGAGTCGAGTAGGTGAGCTTTATATATGAGCGGCGGGGCGCATCAAAGGGAAAGTTATCACCCGTCGGGTGTGCGGCGGGCGGGG
>VGTA01000723.1 GCA_016874875.1 Deltaproteobacteria bacterium
GCCCTCCCCGAGCTGGTGGCGGACGAAGAGCTCGCCTCGATGACGGCGCTCCAGGCCTGCGGCTTCAACGACCGCTGCCTCGATGAGCCCGCCCCCTGCGACGCCGCCCGCCTAGACGGCGCCGCGTGCGTGACGGCGGCGGAGGCGGCGCGGTACTGCGCGTGGCGTCAGATGAGCCTGCCGAGCCTCAGCGCGTGGGTGGCGCTCCGCGCGCAGCTGTCGCCCGGCGGCGGCGGCGCGCCGCAGTGGGTGCTCTTGGGGCCGAGCGCGCCGGCGCTCGTGGTTTTGGGCGCGGACGGCGCGCCGGCGCTCGCCCCCAGCGGGCAGGGGCCCGCCCTCGGGGCGGCGCGCTGCGTGCGCCCCCGCTAGCCGCGGCGCGGCGCGGCTCCGCCCGGCGCTGTTCCCCTGCGCTCTCCTCTCCTCTCCTCTCCTCTCCTCTCCTCTCCTCTCCTCTCCTCTCCTCTCTCCTCTCCCCGCGCCTCGAGGCCTCCATGAGCGACCACCCCTCCTCCACCGACCTCTCAGCCCTCAGCGCCCCCCTCGCGCCCGGTGCGCTGCTCGCCGAGCTGCTCGCGGCGCGGCGCGCGGAGGGGCGGGACGCGCGCGCCCTCCGCCCGCTCAGCTTTGAGCTCGCCCCGCAGCGCTACGCCGCCGGCAGCGTGGTGGTCCGCTGGGGTCACACCCACGTGCTCTGCGCCGCCACCCTTGAGGAGCGCCTGCCCCCTCACGCCGAGCGCAACGGCTGGGTGAGCGCCGAGTACGCGCTCCTGCCGGGCTCGACGCACACGCGCGCGGCGCGTGAGCGCAAGGCGGTGTCGGGGCGCACGGCCGAGATTCAGCGCCTCATCGGGCGCAGCCTGCGGGGCGCCCTCGACCTCGACCGCCTCGAGGGGCACGCGCTCACGGTGGACTGCGACGTGCTGCAGGCCGACGGCGGGACGCGCTGCGCCTCCATCACGGGCGCCTACGTGGCGGTGGCCATCGCCCTCGCGCGTTTCGGCTACCTGCCGCCCCATTTCGCCGCGCTGAGCTTTGGGCTGCTCGGGGGAGAGGTCCTCAGCGACCTCTGCTATGAGGAGGACTCGCGGGTGGACGTGGACTGCAACGTGGTGTGGTCTGAGGCGGGGCTCATTGAGGTGCAGGGCACCGCCGAGCGAGGCGCCTTCACCTCAGCGCAGCTCATGGAGATGCTCTCGCGGGCGGAGGGGGCGAGCGGCTACATCTTTGAGCGCCAGCGCCACGCTCTGCGCGCCGCGGGGGTGGGCGCGTGAGTCGGGCGGTCCTGCTGATGACGGGCAACGCCCACAAGGTGGAGGAGCTGCGGGCCTTCTTCCCCTGGGCGCGCCTCCTCACGCTCCGCGACCACCCGCTCGACGCCGAGCCGGTGGAGGACGCCGACACCTTTGAGGGCAACGCGCTCATCAAGGCCAGCGCGGGGCTCGCCCACCTCGCCGCCCGCTCGCGGGCCGGCGCCCTCCCCGGCGCCGAATACCCCCTCGCCCTCGCCGACGACAGCGGCGTCTCCGTGGATGCGCTCGGCGGCGCCCCTGGGGTCCTCAGCGCCCGCTACGCCCCCGGGAGCGACGCCGACCGCGCCCGCGCCCTGCTCAGCGCCCTCGACCGCGCCGGCGCCCACGCCCCCGCCGCCCGCGCCGCGCGCTTCACCTGCGCCCTCGCGCTCTGCGGCCTCACCGACGCCGACGCCGCCCTGCTCGGCGACCTCGCCGCCTTTGAGGGCCTCGCGTGGGGCGAGACCGCCGCGGGGGAGCGCGCGCTGCTGGCGGTGGGGCGCTGCGAGGGCCTCATCGCCCCGTCCCCCGCCGGCGCGGGCGGCTTTGGCTACGACCCCGTTTTCGCCCTCCCCGACGGCCGCCGGGTGGCGGAGCTGAGCGCGGCGGAGAAGGCGGCGGTGAGTCACCGCGGCGCGGCGGCGCGCGCGCTCTCCCCAGCGCTGCGCCTGCTCTGCGCCGCGCGCTGAGAAAGCGCTTGACATTCCCCCCGCGCTTCGCTAGAAAATCGCTCAGACCCAGCGTCCTACACGTCGGGGCGTAGCGCAGCCTGGTAGCGCACCAGTTTTGGGAACTGGTGGTCGGAGGTTCAAATCCTCTCGCCCCGATCCTCTCTCTTTGACATCTTACTCATCTCTCTCACGGGGCCCCTCGGCGGGCTCCTCCAGAGTCGCCTCATGTCGCTGCTGTGCGCTTTGCTGTGCGCTTGTAGCTCAGTGGATAGAGCAGTGGCCTTCTAAGCCATTGGTCGCAGGTTCGACCCCTGCCAGGCGCGTTCCTTACGCTCCTGCGGCGGCGGGGGCGGGCGCGTGGGGCTGACTCGTCTTGATCGGAGCTTGATCGGAGCTTGGGCTGAGGACTCCTCGGCACTGTAGCGGAGAGCGCGTCTTTGAGGGTCATTAGCTCAATCGGTAGAGCAGCGGACTCTTAATCCGGTGGTTGAAGGTTCGAGTCCTTCATGGCCCACTCCTCTTGAGCGCGCTCTTGGGTCGCTGGCGGTTGATCGCTGGCGTGGTGTTTTGTGTCTCTTCTCTCTTAGGGTCATTAGCTCAAT
>VGTA01000724.1 GCA_016874875.1 Deltaproteobacteria bacterium
GGGCGGCGGGGGCGAGCTGGGCGGCGCGGAGCTGAGAGGCGGTGACGCGGGGGGGCTCGGGGCGGGGCGAGAGCGTGGAGTCCTCGGACGCGCGCTCGATCGCCGCGACGCTGCCCCGCAGGCGCTGGGCGGAGGCCTGCGCCGCCGTCACCCACCGCTGGTGCGACGGGCGGCGCTCCTGGGCGATGAAGCGCTCAAACGCCTCCACGGCCCCCGCGGCGTCCCCCATCAGCTCTAGGGTCTTGGCGAGGCCGAACTGCCCCTCGCTCTGCTCGCTCGGGTCGGTCGAGGTCTCCAAGAAGCGCTCGTAGAGGGAGAGCGCCTCGGGGTAGCGCTGCAGGTTGCGGAGGGCGAAGGCGCTCAAGAAGAGGGCGCGCGCCTGCTCAGGGGCCTGCTCGGCGCCCTCCACGAGCGGCGCGAGGGCGCCGAGCCCCTGCTCGAAGCGCTTGAGCCGCAGCAGCAGCTCCGCGAGCCGCACGCGCGCCGCGCCGTCCTCGGGGTTGCGCTCGAGGGTGAGGCGCAGCGCCGCCAGCGAGGCGTCGACGCCCTGGTCTGGGGCGGCGTGCGCCGCGCGCAGGGCGAGGGGGGCCGCCCCGGGCAGGGCGCCGAGCAGAGCGAGGAGCGCGCGGGCGAGGCGCGGGGCGCGGGCGAGGCGAGGGCGGGGCAACATCAAAAGATCGACGTGGGCGCCACGCCCTCGGGCTCGAGGTCGGCGCGCGTGAGGTCGGGGTCGAGCAGGGTGAGCGCGTAGCGCGTGGCGGTGTTCGCCTGTGCGAACACGGCGTCGAGCGGGCGCGCCTCCACCTGCGCCCGCGCCGCCGCCGCCGCCGCCCGCGGGTCGCCTCCGCCGGCGCCAAGGGCGCTCGCGCGCGGAGCGGCGAGGGTGGCGGCGAGGCCGCCGAGGTCGCCGTCGAGGCGCGCGTGGTAGGACTCGAGGTCGCCCATGAGGGCGGCGAGCTCCTCGCGGGCGAGCGCCACGGCGCTGAGGGCGGCGGCGGCGGCGTGCGGGTCGGTGAGGGCGGCGGCGTCGAGGGCGTAGGCGCGGTCCACGCCCAAGACCACGGAGCCGAGGCCGCCCGGGGGGGCGCCCGCCACGCCGCCGAGCGCCTCGCTCACCTCCCAGCCGAGGTCGAGCTCGATGGGCGCCGCCGACACCAGCGTGAGCGCGCCGGCGTAGGCCACGCTGCCCCCCGCCCCGTCGCGGAGCCCCACTCGCGCCTCGAGGGCGCGCCCCTGCTCGGGGCCCTCGTAGCTCAGGTGCAGGTTACGCCCGTCCGCCGCCGCCAAGACCAGCTCGCCGCGCGCGCCCACGGCGGCCTGCGCGCCCGTGTCGGCGGCGCGGGCGTTGAGGGCGGCGCGCAGGGCGCCGTCGGCGTCGCCGTCGAGGAACCTGAGCCCCTCAAAGCGCACGCCGTTGAGCACGAGCGCCTCGCCCTTGCCCATGGCGTGCGCGAGGACGGGGCCGCCGCTGCCGAGGGCGGCGAACCCGAGCAGGGCGTCGTGCTGCGGCGCGGGGGCGTCGGTGCGCGCGGGGCGCACGAGGGCCGTGACCCCCGTCTCGGCGGCGTGGGCGTTGACGGCGGCGGCCTTGGCGGAGGCGGAGCCGTAGGGGGCGTGGGTGGAGCGGGGGTCGTCCTCAGCGCGCGAGTCGCGAATCACCACGCCGTTGATCAAGAAGCGGTCGCCCCCTGGCGCGCCCCCGTCGCCCCCGAGCAGACTCGTCTCCGCCACCACGCCCCCGTAGGTGAGCGCGCGCGCCTGTCGCCCGAGCGTCTCGGGGCGGAGGCTCCGGAGGCGCAGGTCCACGCCCTCGGCGCTCACCTGCGTGACGGGGCGGCTAAAGACGCGCGCGCCGTTGAAGGTGGCGCGGGCGGCGAGGCGGCTGAGGTCGCGCGTGAGCTCGCGCAGCTCCGCCTGGAGCGCGGGCCCCTCGGCGGGAGCCTCGAGGGCGCGGGCGGCGAGCTCGCCCATGCGCCCCACGAGGCGCTGCGCCTCCGCCACCGCGCTCGCCGCCGTCTGCAAGAACGACACCTGCTCGCCGCTCCCGCGCAGCGCCTGGTCGTAGCCGCGCGCGGTGAGGGCGGCGCGCGAGAGGGTGAGCGCCTCGCGCGCGGGGCGCGCCCCGGCGCGGTCTGCGCGCTCCGCGCGCGCCGCCTCGCCCGCGCCCCGCAGCTCAACACCCGCGTCCCCCTCCACGCGGGCGTCGGGGTCAAACGGCGGCTGCCGCTGCCCCTGCGCGCCGAGGTTGACGCCGATCGACGGCCTGCGGTCAACGGCGCTCGGGATCGGTAGGCTCATGTCTCACCTCAGGCTGAAGGGTTTAGGGCGGCGGGGAGCGGGGGGGGCGGCACGGCGGCGCGGGCGGTTGCGGAGCGCGCCGCGTGAGATTATAGATGAGAGAGTCCCGACCACAAGCCCAAAGGCTAAAGGAGCCTCATGCACACCGCCCCGCGCCGCGCCCGCCCGCCCGCCGCCCTCCTCGGCGCCGCCCTCCTCGGCGGGGCCCTCGCCAGCGCCGCCCTCGCGCAGCCCGCCCCCGCCCCCGCCCCCGCCCCCGCTCT
>VGTA01000725.1 GCA_016874875.1 Deltaproteobacteria bacterium
CCAGGCGCTCTCTATGAGCTCCTCGCCCTGCGCCAGGAGGTGTTCGTGGTGGAGCAGGGCTGCCACTACCTCGACGCCGATGGGGTCGACCTCCGCGCGCTGCACCTGCTCGGGCGAGATGGCGCGGGGCGCCTCTGCGCTTACCTGCGGGCCTTTGAGGGCGCAGAGGGCGCGGAGGGCGCGGAGGGCGCGGAGGGCGCGGAGGGCGCGGCGTGGCGCGTGGGGCGCGTGCTCGTGCGGTCAGAGCGGCGCGGGGAGGGGCTGGGGGTCGCCCTGATGCGTGAGGGCCTCGAGCGCCTCCAGGCGCTAGGCGCGCGCCGCGTGGCGCTGCACGCGCAGTCTCACCTCCGCGATTTTTATGTGCGCCTCGGCTTTGAGGTCACGGGGGAGGAGCTAGAGGAGGCGGGGGTTCTGCACCTGCCGATGGCTCGCGCTCTCCGCCGTGGGCCGTCGCTGTCGCTTGAGCGCGTGCGCCATGTGCTCTTTGACCTCGATGGCACGCTGGTGGATTCTTCGTATGACTACGCCGTGTGTTTTGAGCAGCTCGCCCTCGAGTGGGGTCACCCGCCGCCGTCGGCGGAGCGGATTCGGGCGTTGATGTTCGCGGGCCTCGGGCCGCAGCTCGAGGAGGCGCTCGGGCCGCTTGAGGGGGCGGCGCGCGAGCGGGCGGTGGCGCGCTTTCGTGAGATCTGCTTGGCGCACCCGCTGATGCACACTCAGCTCTATCCAGGGGCCTTGGCGCTGCTCGAGGCGCTCTGCGCGCGAGGCTGTGGGCTCAGCGTGTGCACGAATCGCCCTCAGGACCTCTGTGAGCAGGTGCTCGAAGAGCTGGGGCTGGGGGGCTACTTCTCGCTGGTGGTGGGGGGGGACCGGGGGCTGGAGCGTAAGCCGTCTCCGGAGATGGTCTCGTATACCCTGTCGGCGCTGTCTCTCTCGCCGGAGGAGGCGTTGATGGTGGGGGATTCGGAGGTGGACGTGGAGGCGGCGCGGGCGGCGGGGGTGGCGTGCGCGGCGGTGGCGTGGGGGTATACGGCGCGGGGGGCGCTGGCGGAGGCGGGGCCGGCGTTGATTTTGGGGCGACCGGAGGAGCTAGAGGAGGTTTTAAATAGGTGCCAGCCTCTTATTAAGTGACCGTAATTGATAGTTTTTTTATGTGCCGCATCCCACAAAAACCGGCACGCCCCCTTGCGGAAACTCCACCCGCACCCAACATCCTTGAGAGAGCACCGCCCGCCGCAACCGCAAGCTCGCCGCCTGGAAAGCCTCTCTAAACGCCACATAGAGCGCCCAGTGCTCCCTAAACCGAACGGGACACCCCGCGCGACAGAGCGGGCGCGGGCGACGCGGCGAGGGACGCTCCACAAACACCTCGAGCGCACACACCCCCTCGGCCCCCAACACCGCAGGCTCCTCCTCCGCGAGCACAAGCCCCGCCGCCAAGACCGCCGCCGCCCGCTGCGCCGCGACCTCCTCGAGCGCCACGCGCGTCCACTCTCGACAGCGATTCGCGTAGCGCCCCTCGCTCCACCCCTCCCACAGCGCGGGGCGCGTGAGCTCCACAGAGAGCGTCTGTGTAAACTCAGCCTCCGTGAACGAGGCGCCGCGCTTGGTCTTCTTAGCAAAATACCACGCGGTCCTATCGAGCCACTCCCCGCGCGCGACCCGACCATCGCAGAGCGGCGCCCAGGCGTGGAGGCCCGGCCAGTCTCGGGGGTGCGCCACGAACCCCTCCTTGACGCAGTTCTTAAAGATGTATTGATACGCGCTGATAAGCGCCTCCTCGTCGAGGAGCGCGTGACTCGCGTAGCGATTCCCCCAAACGCGCTCTCCCCAGGGCCTGACACGGCACAGCTCCCGTGCCAGATTCGACATCAGGTGGCACATAAACCTCGCCTTCGAGTGGGAGGAGTAGGCGCTCAGGATGAGGTGAAAGTGGTTCGGCATGAACACGTAGCTGTGGAGCTGAATCTCGCCGCGGTGCTTGCTGAGCGAGTAGGCGAGCACCCCGGCGATGAGCTTGTTGACGCGCGGGGAGGGCGTCAGCAGGGAGAAGCCACGCAGGCAGCGCGCGGTGACGAGGTGGGGAGTCCAGTCTTGGGCTTGAAAGCGCAGGTGGCGTGACATATGGAGGACCTCGCTGCAGGGGGGCGCATGAGAACCCTCCTCGCTCGGAGCGGCGTCTCACCGAGAGGCTTTTTTAAGAAATGGACGATTTTTTAAGAAGTGGACGACTGAGAGATCTTGGGTGAAGCGATTGTCGCACACTCAGGTCGATGATGAGCACACGACTTTTCTTCTTTAAAAACAATATGATAATAAGAGGCTGGCACCTATATGACAGCCTCTACAGAAAGCCCCCCATGCCCCCCCACAAAGACCTCACCAGCCCCAAAAACCCCCTCATCCAAACCATCCAAGACCTCACCGAGCACGCCAAGGCCCGACGCGCCACCGGCCGCCTCATCGCCGAAGGCCTCCGAGAGATCGAGCGCGCCGCCCGCGCCGGCTGGGAGATCGAGGCGATCCTCTACCGCCCCGACCTCACCCCCCCCGCGCA
>VGTA01000726.1 GCA_016874875.1 Deltaproteobacteria bacterium
GAGGGCCTCGACGCCGCCGGGGAGAGCAACTGGGAGGCGTGGCGGCGGGACGCCGTGGTCGCCAACCTGCGCGCCGCGCGCGCCGACGCGCTGTGCCTGCAGGAGGTGAGCGCCGAGACCCTCGACGCCCTCGCCGAGGCGCTCGTCCCCGACCTCCTCGTGGCCGCCCACGCCCTCCACGACACCGACGAGCCCGCCGGCGCCCACGGCGTGGCCGTGCTCTACCGCGCCACCGCCGTGGAGCTCGTGGGCGCGCGCGTCCACCACAGCGGCGCCCCCGCCCGCGTCGGCGTCGCCGCCGACCTCCGCTGCCGCGCCACGGGGCGCGTGGTGCGCGCGCTCTCCGTCCACCTCAAGGGCTACAACCCCGCCGAGCGCGACCCCGCGCGCCGCCGCGAATCGCAGCGCGTGGGCGACGCGGAGCTCGCCGACTACCTGGCGGGGGCGCTAGAGGGCGGGGGCGTTGGGGGCGTGGACGCGGTGGCGGTCGCCGGGGACTTCAACGAGGACGCCGACGAGCTCGCGCGCGCCGATTCCCGCCAGGGCGTCCTGCACGCCCAGGGCTTCTCCTGGGACGGCGCCCTCGACGTCACCGAGACGCGCACGGGGCGCAAGATCGACTGGGTGTTCTATCGCGCCCTCACCCCCGCCGGCGCCGCCTCCCTCGTCCACCTCGACGCGCCGCAAGACCGCGCCGCCTCCGACCACGCCATCACGGGCGTGGAGCTGCGGTTCGGTGGCTAAACAAGGGCCTTGACCGGGGAGCGCACGATGACCACCCTCGCCGAGTACCGCGCCCGACATCCCGGGCGCGCGCCGCAGCTCCCCCCCCACTGGTTCACCAGCGCTGAGCTCCACCGGCGCGAGCAGGAGGCTCTGTTTGCGCAGACGCCCGCCTATGTGGGGCACGAGCTCATGATTCCGCGCGAGGGCGACTACCACACGCTCAGCTGGCAGCGCGACGCCCAGGCGCTCGTGCGAGGCCGCGACGGGGTCGCCCGCCTCCTGAGCAACGTCTGCCGGCACCGGCAGGCGGTCATGCTGCGCGGACGGGGCAACGCGCGGCGCGTGGTGTGCCCCCTGCACCGCTGGGTCTACACCCTCCAGGGGGAGCTCGAGGGCGCGCCGCGCTTTGACCCCACGCCCTGCCTCCACCTCGACGCCCGCCCCCTCCAGTCGTGGCGCGGGCTCCTCTTTGAGGGCGGCGCGCGCGACGTGGCGGCGGACCTCGCGCGCCTCGCGCCCCACGTGGCGTCCTATTTCGACTTTGACCGCTATGAGCTCCACAGCGCTGAGGTCACGCGGTACGCCTGCAACTGGAAGACGTTCATCGAGGTCTACCTCGAGGACTACCACGTGGTGCCCTTCCACCCCGGCCTCGGGCGCTTTGTGGACTGCGAGCGGCTCGAGTGGCAGTTCGGGGAGCAGTTTAGCGTGCAGGCGGTGGGCCTGCGCGACGCGCTGCGCCGCCCCGGCACCCCCGTCTATGAGCGCTGGCACCGCGAGGCGCGCGCCTCCTATGAGCGCGAGGGCGCCCCCCTCCCCGAGCACGGCGCCGTGTGGCTGCTCTACTACCCCAGCCTCACGGTGGAGTGGTACCCCAACACCCTCGTCATCTCCAACGTGCTCCCCGACGGCCCCGAGGGCTGCCGCAACGTGGTGGAGTTCTACTACCCCAAGGGGCTCGCCGCGGCGCGCCCCGAGTTCGCCGAGGCGCAGCAGGCGGCGTACCGCGAGACGGCGGTGGAGGACGAGGAGCTCTGCGCGCGCATGCAGGAGGGGCGCGCCGCCCTCGCCGCGCGCGGCGTGAGCGAGCGGGGCCCCTACCTCCCCGCCCTCGAGGACGGGCTCGAGCACTTTAACTATTGGGTGCGGGAGCGCCTCGGCGAGGTGTAGCGTGGGGGCGCCCGCCCTCACGCCCGCCCGCGCCCGCCCCCGCCCCCTGCCCCCAGAGGTCCCATGACGAGCGGCACCCCCAGCACCCCCAGCGCCCCCTTCATCGCCAGCGACCCCTTCGCCCTCGCCCCGATCCCCCCCGGCGCCGGGCGCGTGGTGGTGCTCACGGGCGCCTCCACCGGCATCGGCTTCGCCACCGCGAGGCGCCTCGCCGCGCGCGGCGACTACGTGTTCGCCGGCGTGCGCCGCCCCGAGCACGCCGCGCGACTCCTTGAGGCCACGCGGGGGGCGCGGGGGCGCGCGCAGCCGCTGCGCCTCGACATCGTTGACCCCGCGCAGGTGCGCGCCGCCGCCGCGCTCGTGGAGGGCGCCCTGCGCGACGCGGGCCGCCCCACGCTCTGCGCCCTCATGAACAACGCCGGAGTGGCGCTCGGCGGGCCCCTCCTCGAGCTCGACTTGGCGGTGCTGCGTGAGCAGCTCGAGGTCAACGTCACAGCGCAGCTCTGCGTGATTCAGGCCTTCGCCCCCCTCCTCGGCGCCCGCGTCGGCGCCGCGCTCGGCCCCCGCGGCCCCGGGCGCGTGATCCAGGTGAGCTCCCTCTCTGGGGTGCGCGCCATGCCCTTCGTGGGCCCCTACACCGCCTCCAAGTTCG
>VGTA01000727.1 GCA_016874875.1 Deltaproteobacteria bacterium
CGGGGGGCGGGGGGGACGGGCAGCCCGGCGGCGCGCAGGGCCTCGTCGAGGTGCGCCATGAGGGGGGCGGGGTCGCGCAGGAGGGCGGGGGCGACGCCCCAGAGGTCGGCGAGGCAGTGCTCGCCGCGGGGGTCGTAGCGGCGCGGGGGGGCGCCGGGGGGCGGGGGGGCGCTCATGGGCGGTCACCGTAGAACTGCTGGTGACTCTGGCGATAGTAGCGCACTAGGGGCTGGTCGTTGAGGCGGTTGACCTCCACCCCCTCGGGCTCGCTGAGGTCCTTGTCGAAGATGAACATCGCCGCCTCGCTCTCCTCGGTGAGCACGCGGGTGCTCGGCAGCGGGCGCGCGGGGCGGGTGAGGGTCTCGGCGCGGGGGGCGGCGAGCACGAAGCCCCACTCGCCAAAGCTCGGCACGTTGATGTGGTAGGGGCGGATGTGCAGCCGCCCCTCCCCGCCCGCGCCGAGGGTGGGCGTGGCGGCCAGCGTGCGCGCGACGCACCAGAACGCCTCGCGGGCGTAGAACGGGCTCGTGCTCTGCGCCGCGAGGGCGCCGTGGGGGCGGAGGCGCTTGCTCACCTCGGCGAAGGTCTCGACGCTGTAGAGGCGCCCCACCTCAAGCCCCTCGGGGTCGGGGAGGTCGATGAGCACCACGTCCCAGCTGCGCGCGCTCTCCGCGAGGAAGCGCGCGGCGTCCTGGCTGTGGAGGTGGACGCGCGGGTCGCGCAGGGCGCCCTCGTTGAGCGCGCTGAGGAGGTCGCGGGTGGCGAAGAGCGCGGTGACCTCGGGGTCGATGTCCACGAGGTCCACGCGCCGCACCTCGGGGTAGCCGAGCACCTCGCGCGCCGCCAGCCCGTCGCCGCCCCCGAGGATGAGCACGTCCGCCCGCGCCGCCGCGCGCCGCATCGCGGGGTGCACCAGCGCCTCGTGGTAGCGCCGCTCGTCCACGCTCGAGAACTGCAGCGCGCCGTTGAGGAAGAGGCGCGTGTCGCCCCCCCAGCGCGTCACCACCACGCGCTGGAAGGGCGTGTCTTTGGCGTAGAGCACCTCGTCGGGGTAGACGCGGCTCTCGAGCAGCGACAGCAGGCGCGTGGAGCCGGCGAAGCCGAGGGCGAGCAGCGCGGCGGTGAGGGCGGCGGCGGCGCGGGTGGCGCGGGGGTGGCGGAAGGTGGCGCTGAAGCGCAGGAGCCCCACCCACGCCACGCCCACGTTCAGCAGCCCAAAGGCGAAGGCGGTCCGCATGAGCCCGAGGCGCGGCACGAGCACGAGGGGGAAGGCGAGCGAGGCGAGCAGCGCGCCGAGGTAGTCCACCGCCATCACGTTGGCCACCGTCAGCCGCAGCCCCCCGCTGCGCTCCTCGAGCACGCGGATGATGAGCGGGACCTCCATGCCGATGAGCGTGCCCACCAGCCCGGCGACGGTGACCATGACGCCCATGTAGAGGGCGGGGGCGTAGGTGAAGGCGGCGAACAGCGCCAGCGAGGAGCTGCCGCCCACGAGCCCGATCAGGAGCTCGATCTGCACGAATCGCTCGAGCAGGTCGCCGCGCACGAAGCGCGTGAGGTAGGCGCCCACCCCCATCGCGCTCAAGAACAGCCCGATGACGAGCGAGAAGTGCGTCACCGAGCTCCCCAGCAGGTAGCTCGAGACCGCGCCGGCGATCAGCTCGTAGATGAGCGCGCAGATGGCGATCAGGAAGATGGAGGAGAGGAGGAGCAGGTCGCCCCCCTCGGGCGCCCCCCCCCCCGCGCCGCCCGCCCTCGCTTCGCCCGCCCTCGCTTCGCCCGCCCTCGCTTCGCCCGCCCTCACTTGCCGCCGCTGACGCCGTGGGCGCGCCCCGCGCGCGCCGAGCGCGACCGGATGGAGCTGTAGCGGCTGTCGCTCCAGCGGCCCACGCTCTGGGTGGGCGCGGGCTCGCGGAACATGACGCCCATGAGGAGCGCCATCTCGATGGGGCTGAGGCGGGCGGCGCGGGGCGCGGGGGGGGCGCTCAGGTGGCGGTCGAGGCGGGCGCACAGCGACGCGCCGAGCAGGGCGACGGCGACGGTGAGGGCCAAGAAGCTGAGATTCTTGAGCGTCTGCGGCGTCACGTCGTGGCCTCCGGGGCGCGCGGGGGCGCCATCCAAGGGAAGAGGCGCCGGAGCGCCGCGAGGGGCAAGAAGGGCAGGCAGAGCAGCAGCAGGCGCCAGGCGTAGACGGCGCGCGGCTCGTAATGCCCAGCGCTGAGGAGGACCTGGAGGGGCTCGAGGTTGAGCGCAGAGGAGAGCGCAGAGGAGAACGCAGAGGAGAGCGCGCCCACGGGGGCGCCGCTCGCTCCCGCCGCCGCCCGCTCCGTCTCCTCCGCCCACGCCGCCGCGGTCGGGCTAAACCCCTCAAGCGCGATTCGGTGCTCCCCCGCCGGCAGGCGCAGCTCCACGCGCGCGCCGAGGTCGGGCGGCAGCAGGTCGCCGGTGACCTGGGCGCGCGCCCGCAGGCCCTCGGCGGTGACGGGGCGCGCGAGCGGGCTGCTGAGCAGCAGCTCGCGCCCCTCGCCCTCGCCGCCCTCGCCCTCG
>VGTA01000728.1 GCA_016874875.1 Deltaproteobacteria bacterium
GAGGCGGGCGCGAGGGCGTTCGAGGGCGGGCGACGCGGGGGGGGGCTCCGCATGAGGAGGGACTCCGGGGGTTTCTCTTGAGGGCGCGAGACCTTACCAGGCTCGGCGGCGCCGAGAGGGGGCTCTTGTGATCTGCGCTCAAGGCGATGGGGGATGTCAAGCGCCGCGCTGAAGATCGTGGCTTGGCGTCAGCTCTCGCCCACGAGCTGCGTGAAGGAGCGGCGAGGCGCGCGGGGCTGTGATGTCCCGATCAAGGTGATGTCCCGAACAACAAGGTCATATGGCAGCTCAACCGCCCATTGACGACCACCCCCCCGCCCTGCCCCTCGCCCCCTTAAGGCGCTGGGCAGTCTATGCCTGAAAGGGCCTGCATCTGATTAATGATCTCACCACAGCTATATGCGCACACATCCTGCAGTATGGCCGACACGGCCGGAATAAACTGCAGAAGATCCGCACAGTTATTCCCAAAGCACTCCGTCAGGCGGTTCTGGATCTCCCCCTCGCTCGGATTGGCGCTCAGCCCCGCACAAATCGAATCAGCGGGGAAGGCTCCACCCGACATCATCATGACGCGGCGCGGGCGAAAGCCCGTGAAGGGAGAGTAGTCGTAAGCCCACACTCGATCGCGGTTGGTGACGCGCAGCGCATCGAGCGGATCAAAGGCGCTCCCGCCGCGCATCACGCGCCGCGCGGAGTTCTCAGCGCAGGGGGGCTGCGCGCAGGACGGCACGGCGCCAAAGGGGCGCTGCCCGTCGCTGTTCGCGCCCACGTAGCTCGAGGACCACTCATCCAAGACCCACTCGCGCACGTTGCCGCTCATGTCGTAGAGCATGTAGGCGTTGCCCTGGAGGGCGCGCACGGGCTTGACCTCATAGTCGCTGTTCTCGCGCGACCACCCCACATCGCTCGCGGCGCTCGAGCCCGCGTAGGTCAGCGGCGTGCCGGCGCGCGCCGCGTACTCCCACTCCGCCTCCGTGGGGAGGTCCCCGCCCGCCCAGCGCGCGAAGGTGCGCGCCTGCGCCCAGGTGAGGCAGTTCATGGCGCGGTCCTCGCGCCCGCTCGGCGCCGCGCTCCAGGCGCACTCGGTCTGCGGCTCGTTGACCTGCTCTGGCGCCACGCAGGGGCCCTGCTCCACGCAGCGCCGATACTGGCCGACGGTGACCTCGTGCTGCGCGAGCTCAAAGGCCTGGAGCGTGACCGCGTGGACGGGCTGCTCGTCGCTCTGCTGAGCGGAGCCCATCTGGAAGCTCCCCGCGGGAATCGTCACCCACTGCACGGGGGTGGGGCAGCGCATCGGGGTGCAGAGGGCGCAGTCGCTGAGGCCCTCGTCAAACACGCCGTCGCAGTCGTTGTCGATCGCGTCGCACGCCTCCGCGCCGTACCCCTCGACGAGCGCGTAGTTGGGCTCCGCCCAGCGCCCCGCCGTGCACACCTTCACGCCGCCGGCGCACACGCCCGCCTGGAGCGACGCGGCGGGCGCCTCAAGCGCGCACACGTCGCCGCACACCACCCAGCCGGCTTCGAAAGTGGGGGGCAGGCTGTAGAGGGTCGGGTCCTGACCGCCGTCCACGGGGTACCCCGCCTCCTCGGCGCCCTTGGGGTAGCCCCCCTGCGCGCCGCCCCCGCCGCTGTAGCCTGCGCTCGCGCCCCCTGCGCCGCCCCCGCCGCCCTCCGCGCCGCCCACGGGGCCGCTCACCACCTCCTCGCGCATCGGGCAGAGCGCGACGATCTGCGGCACGCAGGCCTCTAGGCGCACGTCGCCGTTCAGCGCCTCGGTGGGGTAGGTGGTCTCGATGCTGTCGCGGACCCCGTTGACCTCCACGGCGATCGTCAGGGAGCCCACGCCGAGCTCCACGGGCGTGCAGATGCCCACGGCGTAGTTGCTCCTCGAGATGCCGTCGAGCTTGGCGGCGACCTCCTCGAACGTGCGCGCGAGGGTGCTGAGGTCGTCGCCTGAGGCGACGCGGAAGTTCTGCTCGCGAGAGGCCAGCTCGCGGATCGAGCTGATCGCCTCCGTGTCGTTGGGCGCGCCGAGATACACGCTAAAGGAGGTGAGATTCGCCTCGCGCTCAGCGCGCTCGCGCTCCATCAACGACAGCTGGCGCTGGTTGTCAAAGTCGCCGGCCTCGTGCACGCCGTCGGTGAAGATCACCACCGCGCGCTCCACGAACTCGAGCCCGCGGCCCTGCTCCTGCACCGCCCGGATGGCGCCGCGGTACGCGCCGTAGAGGTTGGTGGAGCCCAGTGACCCCTGCGTCATCCTCAGGCCGGTGAGCACCCGCAGGAGCTGCTCGCCGTCGCTGGTGAAGGGCGCCACGATTCGGGTGTCGGCGCTGCGCCCAAAGACCTGCAGGGCGACCTTGTGGTTCTGAGCGCCGCGGTCGCTGAGCAGCGTGGCGCGCACGAACGCCTCGGCGGCGTCAAAGACGGCCCCCTGGGCGTTGCGCGCGAAAATGGAGCCCGACATGTCGAGCGAGAGGACCGAGAAGAGGCCGTAGTTGGAGGGCGTGCTCGGCGTGGAGGCGCCGCCGCCCTCGCCG
>VGTA01000729.1 GCA_016874875.1 Deltaproteobacteria bacterium
CACGCCCCTCGAGGGCGCCCTGAGCGCCATCAAGCCCATGCGGGCGGCCTTCGACAACCGCTACGTCCGCAAGCTCGACGGCGACAACGTGATGCCCACCACCGACAAGTGGGAGATGGCGCAGGCCCTCCGCGCCGACATCCGCCGCGCCATGAGCGAGTCCGGCGCCACGCGCGCCGTGATGGTGTGGTGCGGCTCCACCGAGGTGTACCTCACCCCCAAGGCCTGCCACGAGACCATCGCCGCCTTTGAGGCAGGCCTCAAGGCCAACGACGACGCCATCTCGCCGAGCCAGCTCTACGCCTACGCCGCCATCATGGAGGGCGTCCCCTACGCCAATGGCGCGCCCAACCTCTCGGCGGACGTGCCCGCCCTCGAGGCGCTCGCCCTCGAGCGCGGCGTGCCGCTCGCCGGCAAGGACTTCAAGACGGGCCAGACGCTCCTCAAGACCATCCTCGCCCCGGGCTTTAAGGCGCGCATGCTCGGCGTGCACGGCTGGTTCTCCACCAACATCCTCGGCAACCGCGACGGCGAGGTGCTCGACGACCCCGACAGCTTTAAGGCCAAGGAGGTCACCAAGTCGGGCGTCCTCGACACGATTCTGCAGCCCGACGTGTACCCGGAGCTCTACGGCAAGCTCTACCACAAGGTCCGCATCAACTACTACCCGCCCCGCGGCGACGCCAAGGAGGGCTGGGACAACATCGACATCTTTGGCTGGATGGGCTACCCCATGCAGATCAAGGTGGACTTCCTGTGCCGCGACTCCATCCTCGCCGCGCCCATCGTCCTCGACATCGCCCTCTTCTTGGACCTCGCGGCGCGCGCCGGGCGCGCCGGGATCCAGGAGTGGCTGTCGTTCTACTTTAAGAGCCCGCATGTGGAGCAGGGGCGCTTCCAAGAGCACGACCTGTTCCTGCAGCACCTCCGCTTCAAGAACACCCTGCGCGTGCTCGGCGGCGAGCAGCCGCTGACGCACATCCAAGAGCAGTTCCAGGGGGAGCAGCTCTAAAGGGCGCGGCGGGGGGCGCGGCGGGGGGCGCGGCGGAGGGCTAGCGCTCCACCATGCGCACGCCCACCCGCCCCTCGAGCACCGACACGTCCACCACCTGCACCTTGAGGGGCGTGCCGAGCGCCACGCGCCGGCGTGAGCGAGCGTCGTGCCAGGTGAAGCGCTCCTCGTCATACTCAAAGCCGAGGAGCGCCTCCTCGTCGAGGGAGCACCACACGGGGAGGTCGTTGAGCTCCACCATGCAGCCCTTGGGCGAGGTCTGGCACACAAAGCCCTCGTAGGTCTCGCCGAGGTGGTCCTTCATGTAGAGCGCCTTGTAGGCCTCGAGCACGCGGCGCTCGGCGTCCATCACGAGGCGCTCGCGGCGGCTCGCGTAGGCCGCCACCTCGCGCGCCTCCTCGTCGGTGGGGACCTGCGCCGCCACCCCCGTGGCCTGCGCCCGGAGCCAGCGCTTGAGCTGGCGGTGCACCCACAGGTCGGGGTAGCGGCGGATGGGGCTGGTGAAGTGCAGGTAGGTGCGCGTGCCGAGACCAAAGTGGAGCTCTGGGTCGGGCTCGTAGAGCGCCTTGGACATGGAGCGCAGCAACAGCGAGCTGAGGAGGGCGGCGTGGGGGTGGCGCTCGTGCTCCTTGAGGTAGCGCGAGAGCTGGTGGACCTTGACCGTGCGCGGCGCCTGCTTGGGGTCGCGGTCGCCTTCGCCCTTGGGGCGCGGCGCGAGCAGCCCGAGGGGGGCGCCGAGGAGCGCCGACTGCGCCTCAAAGCGCTCGAGGCCGTATTCGGGGGGCGGGGCGTGGACCCGGTAGAGCGCCGAGATGCCCTCGGCGATGCAGTGCGCCGCCACCGCCTCGTTGGCGGCGAGCATGGCCTCCTCTACCATCTCGTGCGCCTCGTGGCGCGGCGCCACCTTAAAGCCCTCCACGAAGCCGCGTTCATTGAAGTTGATGCGCGGCTCCACGAGGTCGAGGTTGAGGAAGCCGCGGCGGCGGCGGAAGGCCTGCAGGGCGCGCGCGCAGCCGCGGAGCGCCTCCACCTGCGGGCGCATGCGGGTGAGGTGCTTGGGCAGCTCCTGCGGCGGCAGGACGCCCAAGAGGGAGGCGGCCTGGTCGTAGGTGAAGCGCGCCTGGCTGTGAATCACCGCCTCGTGGAACCGCACGCGACTCGTCTCGCCGCTCGGGGAGATGACCATCTCCACCACCATGGCGTAGCGGTCCACGCGCGGCTTGAGGCTGCACAGGTCGCTCGAGAGGCGGTGGGGTAGCATGGGGAACGCCTGCGCCGGCAGGTAGAGCGTGGCGCTGCGCTGCACCGCCTCGGCGTCGATGACGTCGCCCTCCTGCACGTAGTGGGCGACGTCGGCGATGGCCACCCACAGCCGCCACCCGCCGCCCTCGCCGCCCCCGCCGCCCTCGCCGCCCTCGCCGCCCTCGCCGCCCGCCCCGCCGCGCAGCGGCTGCGTGTACACCGAGTCGTCAAAGTCCTTGGCGCTCTCCGGGTCGATGGTGACGAACGGCAGGTGCCGGAG
>VGTA01000730.1 GCA_016874875.1 Deltaproteobacteria bacterium
GCTCTACATCATCTGCCCCGCGGAGCGCGCCGCGCAGCTCTTTGACCCCCCCCCGCGCGCCCCGCTCGCCCTCGCCGCGCCGCGCCCCGAGCACCTCGAGGCGCTGCGCCCCGCCCTCCGCGCCGACGGCCTCGCGCAGGTCGTCGCCGTCTCGCCCGACGAGGACCCCGCCCTCGTGCGCCTGTGCGAGGCGCTCTGGGCGCACTTCCGCCACCCGCCGGCGCTGCTCGCCGCCCCGCTCGCGCTCCGGAGCGGGCAGCCCGTGGACAGCCCCGCCGAGGCGGCGCGCTGGCTCCTCGGGGGCGGGGCGGGGGCGCTCATCTCGGGGCGGCGCTGGGTGACGCGGCGGGCGGAGGGGGCGCGGGCGCCGCGCGGGGGGGGGGCGCAGACGCTCGCGGAGCGCCTCGCGGTCCGCCGCCCGGCGCTCGCCCCGTCGCCGTCGTTTTTTGACGGGCAGGGCGGCGGGCAGGGCGGCGCCGTCTCTGCCGTCTCTGCGCCGCTGTGGGCGGAGGTCGAGGCGCTCGACGCGCTGATCTTTGACGCCGAGGAGGTGAGCGACGAGTGGGAGGACGCGGCGCTCGAGGAGCTCTCGCGCCACCTCGCGCCCCACCGGGGGGGCAGCGCGCGCTTTGGGGAGCACCCCCTCCACCCGCGCTTTGAGGCGGCGCTCGGCGGCGGGGTCACGCTGCTGCTCAACCCGCGCGGACTCAGCAGGCTGCTCGACGACGCGGGGCGCTGGCAGCCGCGCCTCTACGCCTGGCCCGAGACGCTCGCCCTCGCGCAGCTCCTCTGTGACGAGGGCGGGCGCCTCGAGCGCCTCTCGCGCCCGCTCGGCGCGCCGCCGCGCGAGGCGGCGCGCCTCGCCGCGTGGGCGCTCGCCGAGCTCGAGGCGGCCGGGCTGCGCGCCCACCCCGCCTGGCGCGCCCCCCCGCCGCCCCCCGCCGCCCTCGTCGAGGTCCGCGGCGGCGCCCTCCTCGCGCCCTTCCAGGACCCCCTCTTTAGCCTGCAGGGCCCCCTCGGGCTCCTGTGGGCGCGCCTCCGGGACGTGGGCTACGGCGAGGGGCTGCTCGCCCCCCTGCGCGGGGACGCCCTCCCCGCGCCGCTCCCCGGGGGGGCAGCCGGCGCTCTCGCGCGCCTCTTCTGGCGAGGCGAGGAGCTGCCGCGCGCCGCGGCCCTAGACGCGCTCGGCGAGCCGCTGTGCGCCCTCCTCACGCAGCTCGGCGTGCTGTGGGGCGGCGACCTGCTGCACGCGCGCCTCGCGCTCGACTGCGTGGCGGGCGCCTACGTGGCGAGCGATTTCGCCCACGGGGCGCGCGGGCGCCTTGAGCCGGAGCGCCCCTGCCCGCCGCTCACGCCCCTCGCCCGCGGCGCCGTCCGCCTCGGCCTCTCGCGGCGCGGCGGGCGCGCCCTCGACGCCAGCGACACCTACGGCGCCGCGGCGGTGTCGCTCGCGCGCTCGGCGGAGCGCCTGGTGGCGGTGGCGCGGGACGAGCGCGCGCTCCGCTTCACGCGCTTCAACCTGCAGCTCAACGGCGTGGAGCGCTGCGAGGTGGTCTTGGGGGAGGGCGAGGAGGCGCCGCGGGGCCCCTTCCACACCCTCCTGAGCGCCCACGAGGGCGTCGCGGGGCGCCTAGGGGCGCTGCTCACGCGCGAGGGGCGCGCCTGCATGTGGGCGGAGGACCTCGCGCGCCTCGAGGAGGCCGCCGTGCCGCCGCCGGGGCGGGGACTCACGCTGCCGCTCGTGGGCGAGGGCGGCGTGCCTCTCGACGACCCGCGCCTTTCGCAGGGCTTTGGGGCGGTGGCGGGCTACTGGCTCTTTGAGGCCTCCTCGGCGGCGCGCGAGGAGGCGCGCCCGATGCGCCTGCACCGCCCCCTCTGCGCGCTCCCGGGGGAGGGCACGCACCGCTTCGTGGATCACTTTTTCGCCGTCGCCGACCTCGCCGCCCGCCCCCGCGAGCGCGCCCTCTGCGCCCCGCATCCCGCCCTGCTCCTCAGCAAGCGGAGCGGCGCGCGGGGGCAGGTGACGTGGGCCGCCACCCACGCGCGCTGGGCGGCGCTGGCGCCCATCGGGCTGCGCGATGAGGTGTACGCGCAGCTCAAATCGCTCGTGTCGCAGCGCCACTCCGTCTCGCTGACGCCCACGGGCGCCGCCCTCACCCTCCTCGGGCTCAAGGTCCTCAAGGGGGCAGAGCGCGCTTGATTTAGCGATCTTGATCTCCTACTCTCGCCCCCCGACTCGCCCCCGCAGGACATCATCAGGACCCACCGCAAGGCCCGCCATGCTCAACAGTATCAGAAATCTCTCCAAGCACCCGATCATCTTGACGATGATGGGGATGCTGATCTTTGTGTTTGTGCTCTTCTTTGGCCTCCCTGGGCAAGGGGAGATGGAGCAGGCGCAGAGCGTCTTTACGCAGTGGGGCGCGCGCGTCAACGGCGAGGAGCTCGACGTCAGCGAGGCGCTCCTCTACGGCCGCCGCCGCGCGCGCAGCAACAAGGACGAGGTGGCGGTGCTCAAGGCGCGCATGGA
>VGTA01000731.1 GCA_016874875.1 Deltaproteobacteria bacterium
GACCTCTGCGGCGAGAAGGTGAGCGCGCGGCAGGTGGAGGCGGGGCTGGCGGCGGCGGCGGTGGGGGCGCGCTGGTCGTTCGCCCTGCTCGCCCCGGAGCTCTCCCCGCGCCCGCGGTATGTGCTCTATCTCGAGTCGGAGGAGGGCGCGGAGGCGCTACGGGGCGTGGGGGCGGCGCTCGAGGCCCACCTCGCCACAGGGCACCACTACGCCTACTGCCGCCGCCTCGGGCAGCTCGGGCCCCTCGAGGTGCGCCGGGTGCGCGACGGGGCCTCACGGGCGCTGGCGGCGCGCCTGGGGTGGGGGCAGCGCCTCGGGGACATCAAGCCGTCGCTGCTGGACCGCCGCGCGGGGGTGTGGGGGGCGGCGCTGGGGGCGTCTGAGCCGCTCTAGGGGGCGGGGGGGGGCGGGGGGCAGGTCAGCGGAGGGGCTCGTCGGCGCGCGGGGGCTCGTCGGCGCGCGGGGGCTCGTCGGCGCGCAGGCCCTCGAGCGAGAAGAGGCGCAGGGCGCGGCGCAGGGCCTCGCCGGTGCCCACGAAGTAGACCACGTCGTCCACCTCAAAGCGCGAGTCGGGGGCGAAGCCCTCCACGAGCCGCTCGCCGCGCCGCACCCCCACCACGAGGGCGCCGGTGGTGGCGCGAATCTGGAGGGCGGCGGGGGTGTGGCCGGCGAGGGGGGTGCCGGGGAGGACGCGCGCGCACTCGATCTTGAGGTCGTCGAGCGCCCTGTGCTCGCCGAGGCGGGCGCGGGGGAGGGTGGGGGCGCGGGCGCTGTGCTGCGTCTCGGCGCGGGTGGCGCGGAGGAGGGCCTCGATCTCGTTGCGCGGGACCTCGAGGTGGCGCAGGGCGCGCCCGATCATCTCTAGGGCGCCCTCCACCTCCTCGGCCACCACCTCGCGCGCGCCGAGCGCGAGGAGGCGGGGGCGCTCCGTGAGGTAGCGGGTGCGCATGAGGACGGGGACGTCGGGGGCGACGCGCTTGAGGGCGCTCACCACGCGCTCCGCCGCCTGCGGGTCGTTCATGAGCAGGACGGCGAGGCGCGCCTCCTCGATGTGGGCGTGGTGCAGCGCCTCGAGGCTGGTGGCGTCGCCGTAGAAGACGGGGAGGCCGAGCTCCTTGCCCCGGCGCACGTTCTCGGCGTTCAGCTCAAGGACCACGAAGGGGGCGCCGAGGGCGCGCAGGGCCTGGGCGGTGACGCGGCCGGCGAGCCCAAAGCCCACCACGACCACGTGGCCGCGCAGGGGGGCGCCCCCCTCCTCGCCCTCGGCGCCCTCGTCGGCCTCGTCGATGCCCCGCACGCCGAGGAGTCGCTCGAGGGGCCGCAGCAGCCGCTCGCCGGCGCGCACGTGGGGGGCCGCGCGCACGAGGAGGGGCGTGAGGAACATGGAGGCGACGCCGGCGGCGAAGAGGGGGCCGGTGGCCTCTCTGCTGATGACGTCGCTGCTCTCGGCGAGGCGGGTGAGGACGAAGCCGAACTCGCCGAACTGGGCGAGGCCCACGCCGGCGAGCCAGGCGACGCGCGCGGGGAAGCGCATGGCCATGGCGGCGAGGGTGGCGATGAGGCCCTTGGCGAAGAGGAAGCCGGCGAGGAGCCCGCCCACGAGGAGCGGCTGGGCGGCGACGACGCGGACGTCAAAGAGCATGCCGAGGGAGACAAAGAATATGCTGACGAAGGCGTCGCGGAGGGGGAGGATGTCGCCCATGGCGCGGTGTCCGTACTCGGTGTCGGCCACCACCATGCCGCCGAGGAAGGCGCCGAGGGCGAGGGAGAGGCCGGCGAGGGAGGTGAGCCAGGCGGTGCCGATGCAGAGGCCGAGGATGGCGAGGAGGAAGACCTCGCGGCTCCGGCTGGCGTCCACCCACCACAGGATTCGCGGCACGAGGAGGCGCGCGACGGTGATGGTGCTCACGACGACGAGGGCGGCCTTGGCGAGGGCGAGGGCGACGCTGGCGAGCGCCTCGCCGCCGTCGGCGCCGGGGCCGAGGAGGGGGACCACGAGCACCATGGGCACCACGCAGAGGTCCTGGAAGATGAGGGTGCCCACGATGAAGCGCCCGTGGGGGGCGTCGAGCTCGCGGCGGTCGGCGAGGGCGCGCAGGACGATGGCGGTGCTCGAGAGGGCAAAGACGAAGCCGTAGAAGACCCCTTGGCCGAGCGGGGCGCCGAGGGCGACGGCGGCGGCGGCGGCGGCGGCGGTGGTGAGGCCGACCTGGAGCAGGCCGCCGACGGCGACCTGGCGGAAGATGTCGCGCAGGCGGCTGAGGGAGAACTCGAGGCCGATGGTGAACAGGAGGAGGACGACGCCCACCTCGGCGAGCACCTCGATGGAGTGGACGGAGGTGGCGAGCTGGAGTCCGTAGGGGCCTAGGAGCGCGCCGGCGGCGAGGAGCCCGGCGACGGTGGGCAGCTTGAGCTTGGAGAGCAGGACGGTGACTACGACGGCGAGCGCCGCGACGATGGCGAGCTCGTCGAGCAGGGGGACGTGTCCCATGGGGGGTGACCTCGGCAGGGCGTGAGGGGGAGGGCGT
>VGTA01000732.1 GCA_016874875.1 Deltaproteobacteria bacterium
CCCGAGCAGCACCACCTCATCCCCAAGGCACACCCCTGGGATGTCGGTCACCTCCACCATGATCATGTTCATGCACACGCGCCCCCGGACCGGCGCGCGGCGCCCGCGGATGAGCACGTGGGCGAGGTTGCTCAGCCCGCGGTCATACCCCTCGTAGTACCCCACGGGCACCACCGCGATCAGGGAGGGGCGGGTGGTGGTGAAGGTGCAGCCATAGCCCACGCTCTCGCCCTCCCCCACGCGCTTCACCTGCGCCACGCGCGCCTTCCACGTGAGGGCGGGGCGCAGGGCGAGGGGGCGCTCCCACAGCCCCACCGCCACGCCGCGCGTCTCCTTGGAGGGCCACAGCCCATAGGCGCTCACCCCCACTCGCGCCATCTCCATCACCCGCTCCGGCCACAGCAGCGCCGCGGCGCTGTTGGCGATGTGGCGGAGGCGGGGGCGGGCGCCGAGGGCGCAGAGCGCCTCGTAGGCCTGGTGGAAGCGCGTGAGCTGCAGCTCCGCGTAGCTGTGGTCGGTGGTGTCCTCCACGTTGGCGAAATGCGAGCTGAGGCCCTCCACCTCGAGGTGCGGGTGGCGCAGCGCCTCGCGGGCGAGGGCGAGCAGCTCCGGGAGCGGCAGCCCCTGGCGGTGGTTGCCCGTCTCCACCTTGAGGTGCAGGCGCACGCGCTCCCCGGGCGGCGGGCGCAGGGCGGCGAGGCGCTGCACCTGCTCGTGGGTGTAGGTGACCAAGCGGAGCGAGAGCGCCACCGCCTCCTCGAGCTCCCAGGGCCCCAGCGGCCCAAACACGTAGATGGGCGCCTGCACCCCGCCCGCCCGCAGCGCGCGCGCCTCGTCGAGGCTGTGCACGCAGAGCCAGTCGGCGCCCCCGCGCAGGAAGGCGCGCGCCGCGATCAGGAGCCCGTGCCCGTAGCCGTTGGACTTCACCGCGGGCGCGAGGAGCGGGCGCGGGCCGAGGTGGGCGCGGAAGACGCGGATGTTGTGGGCGAGCGCCTCCGCGTCCACCTCACACCAGGTCAGCACCCCCTAGCCCCTCATCAGGATCGCCACGGGCTCAAGGCCGCGCGTGTGCGAGAAGATGACCTTCACCGACACCATGATGGGCACCGCCAGAATCATGCCGATGGGGCCCCACAGCACCCCCCACAGCAGCATCGAGAGGAGCACCACGAGGGGCGAGAGCTTGACCTTCTGGCCCACGTAGCGCGGGTCGAGGACGCTGCCGATGATGGCGTTGATCAAAACCAGCCCCGCCACCACCGCCCACATGCTCGCCCTCGGCAGGTCGGGGTCGATTATCGCCACGAGCACCGGCGGCAGCGAGGCGATGACGGCGCCCACGGTGGGGATGAAGTTGAGCGGGAAGGCGATCAGCGCCCAAAAGAAGGCGAAATCCACGCCCGTCGCCCTCAGCAGCGCCCACACGCACGCAGACGTGAGGAGCCCGATCAGACTCTTGGCGACCACGTAGGCGCGCACGTCGGCGCCGATGTCGCGCAGCGAGATGAGCACAGGGTGCTCGGCGCTGTAGGCCTCGATGACCTTCTCGCGCAGGTGCGCCGCCTCAAGGAGCAGGAAGGTGCTCAGCAGGAGCGTGAGGAAGTAGTAGCCGAGGGCGGATGTGGTGACGCTGAGGCCCTGCTGGGTGAGCTTGACGCCCTGGTCGATGGCCTTGGGCAGCACGCTCTCGCTGATCTCCGCCTTGAGCGCCTCGCGCGCCTTCTCGCTCTTGATGCGCCCGCTCACCCACTCCACCCCGTCGGTGATCTCGTGGACGAGGGCGTCGCGGTACTTGGGCAGCTCGCGGCTGAGCGGCCCCACGGTCATCGCGAACGACATAAACGCCCCCAAGAGCACGACCACCGCCAGCGCCTGCGCCGTGACGATGGAGAGCGCGCGCGGGACGCCAAAGGAGGTGAGGCGGGCGATGGCGGGGGAGAGCAGGAAGGCGAGCAGGATCGCCAAGACCAGCGGGATGAGGATGCTCTTGAGGTAGATGAGCAGGAAGCCCACGAGGGTGACGGAGACGAGGCGCGTGGCGAGGCGGCGGGTAACCCAGGGGAGGGCGTCGAGGGCGCCGGGGTCGTGGGGGGCGGCGCCCGGCGCCTGGCGCGCTTGGGCGCTCGGTGCGGGGAGGGCGGCGGGTCTGCGCGTGGGCATGAGGGGCTCCTCTAGGTGTGCGTGCTGGGCGTGCGTGTTGGGCGTGCGTGCTGGACGTGCGCGTCCTGTGGGGGCAGTCAGCGCGCCCCGAGCGGCTTGAACTCTTGTCAGCGCGCCGCTTAAGGTGTGTATGGGCTCACGCGATTTTTTGCAACGACTGCGCAGCCAATGACCGAGCAGCCACAGAGGATGTGCCCCATGCACCCCATGCGCCCCACGCGCCCCAGCGCCCCCACCCCCCCCCTCGCCGCCCTCGCCGCCCTCGCCGCCCTCGCCGCCTGCGACGCCCCCGCCCCGCGCCCCCTGCTCGGGACTCGCCAGAGCGCCCTCGAGGTCTACTGCGAGGCGCGGGTGACGGGGGTGGGCG